>JAUIAI010000915.1 GCA_030425615.1 Gammaproteobacteria bacterium | reverse complement strand
GGCCCCGAAACCGGCGCCGGCCAGCGTGATGGCCACGACGGCACCACCGGCCAGTGTAAGTCCGGCAGGCGGAAAGGCCACGGCGACCAGCCCGGCGAGCATGCCGGTCACGCCACCGGCGGCGGTGCCCCGCCCGATCGCCGGCAACAGGTCGCTGCGCTGCGCCAGTTCGGCCTCCGGAAGATCCTGGAGTTCTATCTTGTCGTTGGCCAGAACATGGATGTGACGCCACTCCACCCGGGCGAGAAGCAATTCGTCGACGATCTTGCGCGCCGTCTCGACGTCTGGAACGAGGAAGTATTCACGTCTCATGAACGACTCCGCTTTCGAGCGAGGTTGGTAATAAATCAACGATACCCGTCTCGTCCGGGAAAGAATTGACCTTGCGCAAGCGTGGAACCGGAACTTTCGAGTCGAGGGCCGGCCCTACGAAGGGCCACTCGTCTCAGCCGAAGACCCGCGGCACGATCCAGGCCGCCACCGCGGTCACGGCGATGACCCCGAGCAGGTTGAGCGCCAGGCCGGCCCTCATCATCTGGGGGATGGTGACGTGGCCGGTGCCGAAGACGATCGCGTTCGGCGGGGTCGCCACCGGCAGCATGAACGCACACGAGGCGGCCAGGGTCGCCGGCAGCGCGAGTGTCATCGGATCGAGCCCGGCCTGCAGGGCGACGGCGGCCACCACCGGCAGCATCGCCGCGGTCGTGGCCGTGTTGCTGGTCAGTTCGGTCATGAAGATCACCAGCGTGGCCACGGCGGCGACGAGCAGCAGAGCGGGCCACGAGCCCAGCGCGGCGAGGCCGGTACCGGTCCACGCCGCCAGGCCGGTCTGGTCCACGGCACTTGCCAGGCTCAGGCCGCCCCCGAACAGGATCAGAATCTCCCAGGGGGCCCGCTTCGCCCATTCCCAGTCGAGCAGGCGTTCGTGGCCGCCGCCGCCGGCCGGCAGCACGAACAGCAGCAGTGCGCCCGCGATGGCCACGGATGCGTCGGACAAGGCACCCGCGGGCAGCCAGGGTCCGATGAGCGGGTTCCCGACCCAGAGCACCGCGACCAGCGCGAAGACCATGCCGACGCGCCGCTCGGCCAGCGTCACGGGGCCCAGTTCTTTCAGCGCGTCCTCGAGAAGACCGCCCGCGCGGGCGTGCCGTCGGTCATCGAGCGGGAAGACGACCCGGGTCAGCAGCCACCAGGCAAGGGGCAGCATGACGATCGTGACGGGCAGCGCGATCAACATCCAGCGGGCGAAGCCGATCTGTACCTGGTAGGTCTGAGCTATGAAGCCGGCGAGCAGCGCATTGGGCGGTGATCCGACCAGGGTCGCGAGCCCGCCGATGGATGCGCCATAGGCGGTACCCAGCATGAGTGCCGTCGCGAATCGGCCGCCGGGGCTTTCCCGCGCCTTCGATCCGGAGTGCCCGTCCGCGCTGCCTGCGACCACCGCCACGAGCGATGCGGCGATCGGCACCATCATCATCACCGTGGCCGTGTTGCTGATCCACATGCTGAGCGAGGCGCTCGCGAGCATCATCCCGGCCACCAGGGTGGTCTGACGATCGCCGGTGCGCACGACGATCCGCAGCGCGATGCGGCGGTGCAATCCCCAGCGTTGCATGGCCAGCGCGATCCAGAACCCGCCCAGAAAAAGGAAGATCAGCGGGTTCGCGTACGGCTCGGCCGTCGCGCGCGCGCCGGCGATTCCCAGCAGCGGGAAGAGCACCATCGGCAGGAGCGCGGTCG
>JAUIAI010000026.1 GCA_030425615.1 Gammaproteobacteria bacterium | reverse complement strand
CGGCGGAGTGGCCGCCGGGGCCATCGAATGATTCAGCCACTCGTAGGCGGTACCGTAGACGTCGAAATGCGTTCCGAACGGCCGCTTGTCCAGTTGTTGCTTCGCCCGCGAGTAGACGATCGCACGCTGATGCCGGGAGAACGGGATCGAATCGCTGTCGGATTCGAAGAAGTACTGTCGCAACTCGGGACGGACGAACTCGAAGAGATAGCGCAGATGCCCGATGACCGGGTAGTTGCGCAGCACGGAGTGCCGGTTCTGCAGGAGGTCGTAGATGCCTACGAGCGACAGGGCGCCTGCAATTGCGGCCCACCAGCCGGCGAACCAGCCCATCCACCAGCAGACCGTGAACACGACGGTGGCCAGCATGCACAGGAACAGCGTCGCGTAACGCAAGTGAAGCATCTCGGGCTCCGTGTCTCGGACGTCTCTGTCGTTCGCGGCCGCGGCGCGCGCCCGCGAACGGCCGCTGTGTCAGGGAGACGGGCGCGGCCGCCTGCGAGTCTGCCACGGGCGCATGAACGTCGCATAGAGCAGCGGCACCACGAACAACGTCAGCAGGGTGGCCACACCCAGCCCCCAGACGATCGAGGACGCCACCGGGCCCCAGAGCAGCGAGCGCCCGCCCAGACCGGCGGCGAGCGAGAACAGTCCGGCGATCGTGGTGAGACTGGTGATCATCACCGGCACCACCCGCCGGCGCCCGGCCTGCACGACCGCATGAATGACGCCGAAGCCGCTCGCCAGACGTCGGTTGGCCGCGTCGGTGAGGACGATGGCCGAATTGACCGCGATGCCGGTGAGCGCGATCACGCCGTACATCGTGAACAGGGAGAGTGGATTGCCTGTGATCAGCAGACCGAGCGTCACGCCCGCGAAGGCCAGCGGCACCGTCGTGATCATCAGCAGCGGCTGGAAATAACTGCGAAACTGCGCGGCCAGGATGAGATAGATCAGGCCGACTCCGAGCGGGAAGAGCACTGCCATCGCCGACAGCGACTCCTCGATGTCCTCGAGTTCTCCGCCGAATTCGAGATCGACCCCCGGGTAATCCGCGGCGACGGCTGCCCAGCCTTCGCGGATCAGGGCACTGGCCGCGAAGCCGTCGATCGGTTGGCGGCCTTGCTCGTCGGCCTCGATGTTGGCTTCCACCGTGATCGCGCGCCGCAGGTTGTAGTGCCGGATCACGCCGCGGCCGAGCCCGGCCTCGGCCGTGGTCAGCGACGCGAGCGTGGTGGTCCGGCCCGGCCGGCCGGGCAGCACGAGAGGCATGTCCAGCAAGCCGGCGACATCCGCGCCCGGCGTGCGTCCGGACATCACGCGCAGCTCTATCCGTTCGCCGTCCGCGCGCATCACCGCCACCACCTCGCCGTCGACGGCCAGCCTCAGGGCCCGGGCGATCGCCGCCGGATTGAGCCCCGCCTCGCGCACCGCCACGGCATCCAGCCTCACGTTCAACTCCGGGCGCCCGGCGATGTCGTCATCGACGATGTCCGTCGTGCCCTCGATTCCGCGCACGATCGCGCGTACCGCGTCCGCGGCCGCCCGCAGCATCCGGTAGTCGTCGCCGCGCACCTTGACGCTGATCGGCCGGGTGCGCGGCGGACCGCCCGAAATCTGCAGGAAGGACCGGACCGACGGACCGTTCATCGAGACCACCGGCTCGCGCAGTGCGTCGATGACCTCACCCACGCTCCTGCCGCCGGGGCCCCGCGGCAACAGCGACACGATGAGCTGACCGTAGGCAGGGCCATACAACGGCTCGGTCTCGGTGAACTTCAGACCCGCCTGGGCGATGACCGACCTCGCCTCGCCCGCATCGAGACGGGAGCGCACGATCTCGTCCACGCGGGCCAGCTCGGCCGCGGTCTGCTCCAGCGAAGCTCCGGGGGGCATGTCCACGTTGACGTAGAAGATCCGCAGGCTGTCGAACGCGAAGAACTGGACCTTGACCGCGCCGGTCGCGAACGCGGTCGCGGCGGCCGCCACCAGGACGAGCGCGACGAGTCCGGACACCCAGGGGTGGCGCAGGACGCGAACGAGCGCCCGCCCGTAGAGAAGCCTGACGCGGCGGTTGAAGGTGTTGCGCCAGCGCTGAAGGCGCCCCGGAGCGTCCAGCCGCAGCCGCATGGCCAGAACGTGGGTCGGCAACATCCAGAACGCTTCGACGAGCGAGATCAGCAAAGCCACCGTCACCACGAACGGGATGACGAACATGAACTTCCCGACGATGCCCGGCATCAGCATGAGCGGCAGGAACGCGGCCATGGTCGTCACGATCGAAGCCAGCACCGGCTGCCAGACCTCGCGCACGCCGTCCAGACAGGCACTGAGCGTTTCCTGCCCGCGCTCGATGCGGTAGTAGATGGCCTCGACGACGACGACCGCATCGTCCACGAGCATCCCGAGCGCGATCACCGTGCCGAGGAGCACCGAAACGTTCAACGTGAACCCGGTGGCATCGAGAACGCCGAACGTGCCCGCCAGGGAGAACGGGATGCCCACCCCGACCAGCAGCGCGACCTTCCAGCCCAGGAAGAGCCAGCAGACCATAACCACCAGCACCAGCCCCTGCAGGGCGTTGCGCTGCATCACGCCGATCGCCTGCCGGGTGGGCACCGTCTGATCGTCGCCGATCGACAGGCTGACCCCCTGGGCGCTGATTCGGGGATTGGTCTGCGCGATGTATTCGCGCAGCCGCTCGACCAGCTCTATGGTGTTAGTGCCGCGCTTCTTGGTCACCGACAACGTTATCGCGGGCCGGCCGCCCACGCTGATGAGCTGGGTCGCGTCGCTGCGGTCGCGCGAGATCGAGGCCACTTCGCCGACCAGCACGCTGCGACCGTCCGGCGCGAGCACCGGAATGCGCGCGATGCGCTCCAGATCCTCGCTCTGACCGATCAGCCTGACCAGCCATTCGGCGTCGCTCGCCGTCACGGATCCTGCGCTGACGTCCCGGAACCAGGCGCGCAGGGCGTCCGCGAGATCGCCGGGACCGAGACCACGCGCCGCCAGGGCGGCCGGGTCGAAACGCACCCGGATCTCCGGCTCGCGCAGGCCGGGAGTGAGTACCTGGTCGACCCCCGCGATACGCTCGAGGTCCCCCTTGATCAGACGGGCGTTGCGCCGCAGGACCTCGTCCTGCGCCTGGCCCTGGAGCACGACGATGGCGGTCGGGAATCCGTTGGAGGTGGTGATCTCCAGGACATCGGGATCGTCCGCCTCGTCCGGCAGTTCGGCGTCCGCCGTGCTCTGGATCTCGCGCCTCAGATCCGCGATGCGCTTGTCGAACTCGCGTTCACTGATCTCGGTGAAGCGCACGAGAATGTTGGAGACGTTCTCCCGCGAGTTCGACACGACGAAGCGCAGGTCGGAGACGCCCTTGATTGCGTCCTCGAGCGGATTGGTCACGAGTCGTTCCACGTCCTCGGCCGAAGCGCCCGGCAGGATCGTGGTGATGTTGACCCAGTTGAAGTTGATCTCCGGGTCCTGCTCGCGCGGCATCGTCAGATAGGCGGCCGAGCCCAGGAACAGCACCAGCGCGAACAGGATGTTCGCGAGCGGATGGTTGCGGATCAGCGATCCGAGCAGCCCCATGGTGCTCAGGACGCGCCCGGATCGAGCGGGTCTCCCGATCGCAGGCCCGCCTGCCCCCGGATCACGACACGGCTGTCGGACGGCAGGGAGACCGGCGTCGCCCGCCCCTCCTGGGCGGCCGGCAGCGCAACGAAGGCCGCCCGGCCCTGCCGCACGACGAACACGCCGAGCCCGGCATCGCGCCTGACGATCAGGCTCGCCGGCAGGTGCGGCTGGGGTTCGCGCCAGCGAACCCTGCCGTCGGAGCCCACCGGCGGCGTCTCCTTCAGGAACGCGAAGCGCGCGAGGCGGCTGCGGGTGGCCTGCGCCACGACGGGCGAGAGCCGGACCAGCCGCACCGGGTACTCGCGCCCCGGCGCGGTCACGAAGACCGGCTGATCCGCGGACCGAAGCGAATCTGCGAGAACGACCGGAATCTCCGCCCTGGCCTCCTCGCCGCCGCTCTGCACCAGTGTGAACAGGGGTGCGCCCGGGCTCGTCAGCTCGCCGAGCTGACCGGAGCGCGCCTCGACGACGGCGTCGAACGGCGCGCGGATTTCCGTCTTGCCGAGCTGCCGTGTGGCCACCGCGACGCGGGCGACGGCCGCCTGGAGGTCGGCCTTCAGGCCGACGACCTCGGCCGTGCGCTGGCTGACCGCCTCGGTGGTCACGAAATTGCCGCTCTTGAGCTGGCGCGCTCGCGCGAGCTGGCTCTCGGCCAGCCCGAGCCGCGCCCGCAGACCGTCGACCTGGGCCTGCACCTGCTCGAGCGCGAGCCGGGCGTCCCGGTCGTCGAGCAGCGCCAGGACATCACCGGCCGTCACGGTGTCGCCGACGTCGGCCCGTAGTTCGCGCACCACCGCGGCGAGCTCGGCCGCGATCCGGCTGCGATTGCGTGCCTGCACGGTGGCCGCAGCCTCGCGTTGCGGATGGATCACGACCGAATCCAGCCGGGCGGTTTCGATCCCGGCCTCCGCGGCGGCGAGCGGTCCGGACCAGGATCCCAGCAGGACCAGGCCGGTCACGACCAGGCCGGCGGCGGGCCTCACACGGCCGCCTGCCGGGTCGAGGCGATGAATCCGCCCCCCAGGCATTCCTCGCCGCGGTAGAGCACCGCGCTCTGCCCCGGCGTGACGGCCCACTGGGGTTCACGAAAGTGCAACTCCAGCCGGCCGCCGTCGGACGACCATGACGCCACGTCGACATCCTGCTGCCGGTAACGGGTCCGCACCGTCAGCGGCGTCCGCGGTGCGGGCGCGCTCCCCGCCACCCAGTGCATGTCCTGCGCGACCAGCGCATCGGACATCAGCAACGGATGATCATGGCCCTGCACCACGACCAGCGCGTTGCGCGCGATGTCCTTGGCGGCCACGTACCAGGGTCGCTCGTCGCCGTCGCGGGTGCCGCCCACGCCGATGCCCTTGCGCTGGCCGAGCGTGTAGAACGACAGACCGACGTGCTCACCCACGCGTCGCCCGTCGGCCGTCTCGATCGGACCCGGCCGCGTCGGCAGGTAGCGGTTGAGGAACTCGCGGAACGGACGTTCGCCGATGAAACAGATTCCCGTGGAATCCTTCTTGCGGGCGTTCGGCAGCTCGATGCCCGCGGCGAGCTCGCGCACCTGGGACTTGAGCAGCTCGCCGAGCGGGAACACCACCCGCGCGAGCTGCTCGCCCGTGAGCCGGTGCAGGAAGTAGCTCTGATCCTTGGACGGATCCAGGCCCCGCAACAGCCGAGGACCGGCGGTCCCGTGGCGCACCCGGGCGTAATGCCCGGTGGCGATGCGGTCGGCCCCCATCGCCATCGCATGGTCCAGGAAGGCCCGGAACTTGATCTCGGCGTTGCAGAGCACGTCCGGATTCGGCGTACGCCCGGCGGAGTACTCGCGCAGGAAATCCGCGAACACCCGCTCACGGTACTCGGCCGCGAAATTGACCGGTTCGATCTCGATGTCGAGCAGATCGGCCACGCTGAGCGCGTCGATCCAGTCCTGCCGGGTGGAGCAGTACTCGTCGTCGTCGTCGTCCTCCCAGTTCTTCATGAACAGGCCGACGACATCGAAACCCTGGGCCTTCAGCAGCCACGCGGCGATCGACGAATCGACGCCGCCGGACATGCCGACCACGACCTTCTCTCCGGGGCTCAGGCCCAGATCGAGGCGGGAAGCATCAACGGACACGGACGTCATGGAGTTCGGTATGCAGTAATGTCAGCGGGTGGGCATGCCCGGCCAGATATGAATCCAGCGTCTCGAGCACCAGGCGCGAGCGATGCTCGTGGACGCAGGCTCGGGCCTCCTGCGGGGTCAGCCAGACGGGCTCGATGATTTCCGGATCGAGCGCACGGCCGGCGTCGAGCCCGAGCGGCTCGCAGACGAACGCGAAACGCAGATAAGTGACGTCCGTACCGTCGTCGGGCCAGGTGAACCGGGCCAGGTACACGCCGACCACCGCGCGCGGCGCGACCCGCCAGCCCGTTTCCTCGAGCGTTTCGCGCACGACCGCCTGCTCGAGGCTCTCTCCCGGTTCCAGGTGACCCGCCGGCTGATTGACCCGTATGCCCTGACGCGTACGTTCTCTTACGAAAAGGAAACGGCCCTCGCGCTCGACGACCGCGGCCACGGTGGCGCCGGGTTTCCAGGGAGTCATGGTCAAATGGGATACGGGAGAACCTCTCGCGGACTCCGGCACCGCCGTGACCTGCGAAGCCGTTCGTCCGTGAACCCTTATCGCGCATAATAGCGGGTTTGCGCGATCCATAGCGGGTCCGTGGGGCTTGATCCGCACGGGCACCTGCCTCACCGTCGATGGCCGAGCGGTCCCGCGCCATCGTCGGCTGGCCGGATGGCCGGTGGGTCCGCTAGCGACTGATCACTGAGGGGAGTCACCATGCATATCGGCGTGCCCGCCGAGTCCCGGTCCGGCGAGACACGGGTCGCGGCTACCGCGGAAACCGTCAAGAAGCTCGTGGCCCAGGGGCACGAGGTCACGGTGCAGTCCGGTGCCGGCGACAAGGCCGGACAGCCGGATGCCGTCTACCGCGAGGCCGGCGCCAGGGTCGCCGGTCGCGACGACGCGCTCAAGGCCCAGATCATCCTCAAGGTCCGCCCGCCGAACCCGGAAGAACTCGGCCAGATCCACCAGGGCGCGTTGCTCATCGGCATGCTCAATCCCTTCGACCGCGAAGGCCTGGAGCGGCTCGCCCGACACAACCTGATCGCATTCGCGCTCGAGGCTGCACCCCGCACCACCCGGGCGCAATCGCTGGACGTGCTCTCCTCGCAGGCGAACGTCGCCGGCTACAAGGCCGTTCTGGTGGCCGCCAACGCGTATCAGCGCTTCATGCCCATGCTCATGACGGCTGCCGGTACGGTCAAGGCCGCCCGGGTCGTCATCCTCGGCGCCGGCGTGGCCGGCCTGCAGGCGATCGCCACGGCCAAGCGCCTGGGCGCGGTCATCGAGGCGTCGGACGTACGCCCGGCCGTGAAGGAACAGATCGAATCGCTCGGCGCCAAGTTCATCGACGTCCCTTTCGAAACCGACGAGGAACGCGACATCGCCCAGGGCGTGGGCGGCTACGCGCGGCCGATGCCCGAGTCCTGGATGAAGCGGCAGGCCGAGGCCGTGGCAGAGCGCCTCAAACAGGCCGACATCGTCATCACCACCGCACTGATCCCGGGTCGCAAGGCCCCCGTGCTCGTCACGGCCGACATGGTCGCGTCCATGAAGCCCGGTGCCGTGGTGCTCGACATGGCCGCCGAGCAGGGCGGCAACTGCGAACTCACGCAGGCCGACAAGGAGGTCGTGCGCAACGGCGTGACCGTTCTCGGTCCGACGAATCTCGCGGCGCGGGTCGCCGCGGACGCCTCGGCCCTCTACGCGCGCAACGTGCTCGACTTCCTGAAGCTCGTGCTCGACAAGGACGGCAACGTCGTCATCGACCTCGAGGACGACATCGTCAAGGCCTGCATGATGTGCGGCAACGGCACGCTCATGCGCGACGACGCCTGAGCACCGGCGCGTACGCGACATCCCGATCATCTCACCAGGATCCAGCCATGGAATTGGTCAGCCACACCGTCACCAACCTGATCATCTTCGTCCTCGCGATCTACGTCGGCTACCACGTCGTCTGGAACGTCACGCCAGCCCTGCACACGCCCCTGATGGCGGTGACCAACGCCATCTCGGCAATCGTCATCGTCGGCGCCATGCTCGCCGCCGCGCTGACGGTCACGGGCCTGGGCAAGGTCATGGGCGTCATGGCCGTCGCCCTGGCCGCGGTCAACGTTTTCGGCGGCTTCCTGGTCACGCGCCGGATGCTCGAGATGTTCAAGAAGAAAGAGCCGCGCAAGCTCGCCGACGGCGGCAAGGCCGGTCAGTGACGCGCCACGAACGAAGAAGGGAACCCTCATGTCTCTGAGTCTGAACACCGTCGTTCTTCTCTACCTCGTGGCCTCGGTGTGCTTCATCCAGGCGCTCAAGGGCCTGTCGCACCCGACCTCAGCGCGAGCCGGCAACACGTTCGGCATGGTCGGAATGGCGATCGCGATCGTCACCACCGTGGCGCTGATCTTCAAGCTCGGGCCCGACATGGCCGGCGCCGGCATGGGGTGGATCCTGCTGGGCCTGCTCGTGGGCGGCAGCATCGGCACGCTCATGGCCAAGCGGGTCGAGATGACCAAGATGCCCGAGCTCGTGGCCTTCATGCATTCCATGATCGGCCTGGCGGCGGTGTTCATCGCCGTCGCCGCCGTGGCCGAGCCCAACGCATTCGGCATCAGTTTCAGCCGCGAGACCATTCCGCTCGGCAACAAGATCGAGCTGTTCATCGGAACCTTCGTGGGCGCGATCACGTTCTCAGGATCGGTCATCGCATTCGGCAAGCTGTCCGGCAAGTACAAGTTCCGGCTCTTCCAGGGCAAGCCGGTCGTGTTTCCGGGGCAGCACCTGGTCAACCTGATCCTGGCCATCGCGATGCTGGTGTTCGGCATCTGGTTCGCCGCCACGGCCGGCTGGACGCCTTTCGTCCTGATGACCCTCATCGCGTTCGTACTCGGCGTGCTGATCATCATTCCCATCGGTGGTGCCGACATGCCGGTGGTGGTATCGATGCTGAACAGCTACTCGGGCTGGGCCGCGGCAGGCATCGGTTTCTCCCTGAACAACCCGATGCTGATCATCGCCGGCTCACTGGTCGGCTCCTCGGGCGCCATCCTCTCGTACATCATGTGCAAGGCGATGAACCGCTCGTTCTTCAACGTGATCCTGGGCGGATTCGGTGGCGAGACGGCGGCGGCCGGCGGCGGTGACGGCGAACAGCGTCCGGTCAAATCGGGCTCTGCCGACGACGCGGCCTTCCTGATGGCCAATGCGGACACGGTGATCATCGTGCCGGGTTACGGCCTGGCCGTGGCCCGTGCCCAGCACCCGCTCAAGGAGCTCACGGACAAGCTGATCGAGCGCGGCGTCGCGGTCAAGTACGCCATCCACCCGGTGGCCGGCCGCATGCCTGGACACATGAACGTGCTGCTCGCGGAGGCCGAGGTCCCCTACGACCAGGTCTTCGAGATGGAAGAGGTGAACAACGAGTTCGGCGACACCGACGTGGTGCTGGTGCTCGGCGCCAACGACGTCGTCAACCCGGCAGCCAAGGACCCGAAATCGCCGATCGCCGGAATGCCGATCCTCGAGGCGTACAAGGCCGCCCAGGTCATCGTCAACAAGCGATCCATGGCCTCGGGCTATGCCGGTCTGGACAACGAGCTGTTCTACATGGACAAGACGATGATGGTCTTCGGCGACGCGAAGAAGGTCGTCGAGGACATGGTCAAGGCCGTGGAGTGACGAACGCAGCGCCGCGAACGGGATCCGCCCGGACGCCGCGCCGTCCCGACGCCCCGTGACGGCGGCTTCCGGGCAGCCGGCCCGGGGCTCGGGACGTGTCCTACGTGCCATGGCCTGGATGGCCTTCGGTGGCCTGCTGTTGTCGGCGATGAATGCGCTGATGCGGGTCTCGACACTCGAGATTCCGCCGCTTCAGGCGCAGTTCCTTCGCTACCTGTTCGGCACGGTCGTCATGCTGCCCTGGTGTCTGCCGCGCTCCGGCGCCCGCCTGATGCCGGCGGCAATGCTCCCGCACCTCTGGCGGGGTCTGGCGCAGACCGGTGCGCTGGCCCTGTTCTTTCTGGCCCTGCCCCATCTGCCCCTGGCCGATGCCACGGCCATTCTCTTCACCACCCCGATCTTCGTCCTCGTCGGTGCGGCCCTGGTCCTGCGCGAGCGGGTCAGCGCCGCCCGGTGGACCGCCGCGGCAATCGGATTCGCCGGTGTCCTGATCGTCGTCGGACCGCACCTGGACGGCTCGGGGGCGGGGGTGTGGAGCCTGGTCATGCTCGGCGCCTCACCGCTGTTCGCGGTCGCCTTCCTGATCACCAAGGTGATGACCGGCCGCGACGACAACCGCACCATCGTTCTCTGGCAGAACATCTGGGTCACGCTCATGACCCTGCCGCTCGCCGTCTGGTCCTGGCAGCTGATGCCGGGCGGCCAGTGGGCATTGCTCGCCTTGTCCGGCGTCCTGGGCACCGGTGCCCACCTCTGCTTCACCCGGGCGCTGTCGCGGGCCGACATCTCCGCGGTCCAGCCCATGCGATTCCTGGATCTGGTCTGGGCATCGCTGTTCGGCATCGCCCTGTTCGGTCAGTCTCCCACGCTGAGCGCGCTGGCAGGCGGCAGTGTGATCGTGGCCGCTACGATCCTGCTCGCACGGCGCGAGCGGCATTCCGCGGGCACGCCCGACCCGGCCCACGACTGACCGCGGCCGGGACCCGTCCGGGGTGGCCCGCGAAGCAGGGTCCGACGCCGGTCCGGCCGCGATTCCGGGCACGACCCGTTACAGCCCGAAATGGCTGGAAACGAATGCCCGGCTCGCCAGGCCACTTGTCGGCATCGTCGCGCCGCTCGCGGGCGGAAACTGTGCTCAACCACGCGAACTGGCTAACGTACAGGCACTAATTCACATTTTCTGGGTGCGACATGCCTTACAGCCATGTTCAAAGCCCAGCCAGGAAGCCTGCAAACGCACAATCCGCCCTCAAGAACGCGAAAAGCGTCTGGGCAAAGGCCATCGCCGCGCTGGTGGCCGTCTCCCTCGCCGGTTGCGGCGAATGGGATGACGTCTCCGGCGACTCGGTCAGCACGGCCGCGGCGAAGGAACTGACGACGACCACTCCCGAGCCGATCAGCAAGCTCGACGGCGGAACCACGACCGTGGTGCCCGCCGGGAACGTGGTCGACAAGAACACCGACGGATCCACGCCGGTGCCGTCGAGCGCTCCGGACAGCGGCACCCAGGCCGGTAGCCCGCCCCCCGCACCGACGCCCTCCCCCGCACCGACCCCGACGCCATCGCCTTCGCCGGCTCCGGCGGGCGACAGCAGCAGCGGCAGCGGTGCTCAGACGGGCACTACCTCCGGCGGCAGCGTACCGGCCCCCACGCCGGTGCCCAGCGGAGGTGCGATCAACTCCGTGAACACGATCCTCGCCGACATGCAGCAGATGAACGACATGCCGCTGCTCAACGTCAACCCGGTCTACGGATGGGCGCATGGGCCGGGCTATGTTCAGATGGGCAACATCCCTCGCTATGACAACACGCCTTCGTGGTGGCAGGCGAGCAATCCATCACTCGTTGGGAATGGATACCTGTCCCACATGCTGCCTT
>JAUIAI010000914.1 GCA_030425615.1 Gammaproteobacteria bacterium | reverse complement strand
CCACCAGCGCCGTGGTGGGCCGCTACATCCTGCACGCCAGCATTCTCGAGACCCTCGAGCGCACGCAACCCGGGTCCGGAGGCGAGATCCAGCTCACCGACGCGCTCGCCCAGCAGATCGACGAGCCAGGTCTGTACGGTTACCAGTTCAGCGGCAAGCGTTTCGACTGTGGCTCCAAGCGCGGATTCCTGGTCGCGAACATCCATTTCGGACTGACCTGATCCGTCGCCGGCGCCTCCCCAGACGGGGTGATTCCCGCCGGATTCGGCGGGTCATTCGCATTGCCCGGCCTGCTCAAGAACCGACGCCCCGAGCGAGTCCGCCGGATGCCGGGCCGGCGCAGACGACGGCCAGCCTCCGGACCCTCCGGACGCAGGCCGGCCCCCGGACGCCGGCCACTCCCCGGATGACGACCGGCCGGGGCGACCACCGCTCCCGGATTCGCTTCCGACGTTGTTCGCGCCCTGGCCATCGACTCCCCCGCCCGGCCCGGCCGGCCGTGACGGCCTGCCTTGGATCTGACCCGACTCCTCCCCGGGACCTGGCACCCGGGAGCGCGCGCCGCGCTCGTCGGATTCGGCGCCTGCAGGATTTACGGGCACCGGGGGTCCGGCGGTGTCCGAGGGCATAGCCGCAGAAGCCGCAGCCCGCCGCAAAGGACTGTGCATCGTGATCGCGGTGCGCAGGCGGACGGGCCACCGCCAGCGACCATCGGTCGTGCCTTGGATCAGCGGACAGTCGGACCGCCCGGCCGAAACGGTACCGGCCGCGACGCGGGTCATGGCCACCCGCCACTCCCCGCCGCCGCCACAGCCGAGCAGCGTCGCCAGCGCCCTGCCGAAGAAGGGACCTGCAAGAGGCACGTCCAGAGAGACCGCGTAGGTCATCTCGAACGACAGCCGGTTCGCCTCGAGCAGCGTCAGGCCTGAAGTCGCGCCTGGCTGCCCGGCACGCCATCGCAGGTTGTCGTTGGGAATCTCCACCGTGCCGGCCAGGACACGCCCGAACGTATCGCGTGCGGGTTCTCCGAAGTCGGCGAAGACGCGCGGATCAGGGCCCAGACGGCGCCAACGGATCCGACCCAGCGCGTGCTCGCGCAGCACTCGCGCAGCGGCTTCACCCGCATCGGTTTCGCGCCAGAAGGACATCAGGCCCCGCGCCAGTCCGGCAACGAACGCAGGCTCGCTGCCGTGGCCGGTAGACGCCGCCCTCGCCGCCTCGTGCAAGGCATGAGCCAGCGCGACGCGTGCCTGCAATACGAACGCGAGTTGCAGCAACCCGAGGCCGAGTACCAGCAACAGCGGTGCCACGGCCAGCCACTCCACGAGCGCCTGACCCTTATGGCGCAGGCGGAAACCGAGTCGCATCCTGATACGCCCGATCCGGATCAGCGGCGTCCGGCGGCGCTACCGACCGTCGCGACACGACCCGCGCGGGCCGGCCCCGGATCCTGCTCCTGGATGCCCGGTGCCGCACCGGCCGAAGCGGTGGAGCCCGTTGCCGGAGGATGCCCGAGGGCGTCGCCGAGTTCCCCCAGGCGAAACTGCATCTCACGCTGCCAGCGTGGGTCCGCTCCACCGGCCGGCCCGACCGCGACGAGCGCACGCCGCGCCTGTTCAAGCGAAAGAAGACCGATGTTCATGATCGCCCGTTCCCGCAGACCACGAACCTGACCGAGCGCCGCGGCCGAATCGCGCGCTCTTCCGTATGCGTCCATCGCCATGGCGACCTGGCCTCGACGATGCCAGATGTTTC
>JAUIAI010000913.1 GCA_030425615.1 Gammaproteobacteria bacterium | reverse complement strand
ACCTCGTTGGTCTCGCGCAGTTTCAGGCTGCGGTTGGCCGTGATGTTGACGATCACGCCGCGCGCACCGGAGAGGTCGACGCCGTCGAGCAGCGGCGAGGCGACAGCCTGCTCGGCCGCCAGGCGGGCACGGTCGAGGCCGCTGGCCTGACCGATACCCATCATCGCCTTGCCCTTGTCCGTCATGACGGTCTGCACGTCCGCGAAGTCGACGTTGACCAGGCCGGGCACGTTGATGATCTCGGCGATGCCGGCGACCGCGTTGTTGAGTACGTCGTCGGCCCGCTTGAAGGCGTCCTCGAGGCTGGCGTCCTCGTCCATCACCGCGAACAGGTTCTGGTTGAGGACGACGATCAGGGAATCGACCAGCTCGACCATCTGCTCGATGCCGGCCTCGGCCACCTGCAGCTTCTTCTTACCCTCGAACTCGAAAGGTTTGGTGACCACGCCAACGGTCAGGATGCCCAGTTCCTTGGCCACCTCGGCCACCACCGGCGATGCGCCGGTGCCGGTGCCCTTGCCCATGCCCGCCGTCAGGAAGACCATGTTCGAGCCCTCCAGCACCTCGCGGATCTCCTCGCGGGCGGCATCGGCCGCGGCGCGGCCGGCGTCCGGCCGGGCGCCGGCGCCGAGACCCTGACCGCCCAGCTGGATGGTCTTGGCGGCCAGCGAGCGCCGCAGCGCCTGCTTGTCGGTGTTGATGGCGATGAATTCGACGCCCTGGACACCGCGGTCGATCATGTGATTAACCGCGTTACCCCCGGCACCTCCGATGCCGACGACCTTGATGTTGGCTCCGTCGAGCTCGTTCTCAAGCATCTGGAAACTCATGGTTGGATCCTCCTGCTGTCATGTGAAGTGAGAGTCATGCCTGACTGCCGTCCGCGATCCACGGGCGGCACATCAGAAGTTGCCCAGAAACCAGTTCTTCATGCGCCTGAGCACATCGAAGAAAGAGCCCGACTGCGCGGCCGACAGATGGCCGAGCCGGCGATGCTCGCTGGCTTCCTCGAGTAGGCCGAGCGCCGTCGCGAACCTTGGGTTCGCGACGATCTCGGCCAGGCTTCCCTTGTAGGCCGGCACGCCGATGCGCACCGGTTTGAGAAAAACGTCTTCCGCCAGCTCGGTCATGCCCTGGAGCTGGCTGGAGCCCCCCGTGAGCACGATGCCGGAGGAGAGGAACTCCTCGTAGCCGGATTCGCGGATGGTCTGCTGCGCGAGCGAGAACAGTTCCTCGACCCGCGGCTCGATGACGGCGGCCAGCGCCTGTCGCGACAACGAGCGGGTGCCCCGGTCTCCCAGACCCGGTACCTCGATCTTGTCGGCCGCGTCGGCCAGTGACTGCTTGGCCACGCCGAATTCGACCTTGATCGCTTCGGCATCCGGAATCGGTGTGCGCAGGGCCATCGCGATGTCGGCGGTGATCTGGTCGCCGGCGATCGGGATCACCGCGGTATGACGGATGGAGCCCCCGGTGAAGATCGCGATGTCGGTGGTGCCGCCCCCGATGTCCACGAGCGCCACACCGAGTTCCTTCTCGTCGTCCGACAGCGTGGAGCGGCTCGAGGCCAGCGGCTGCAGCACCAGATCCTGGACTTCGAGCCCGCACCGGCGGATGCACTTGACGATGTTCTGGGCGGCCGAGACCGCGCCCGTGACGATCAGCACCCGCACCTCGAGACGGACGCCGCTCATCCCCAGCGGCTCGTGGATGTCGTCCTGACCGTCGATGATGTACTCCTGCGGCAGCACGTGC
>JAUIAI010000025.1 GCA_030425615.1 Gammaproteobacteria bacterium | reverse complement strand
CAACGTCGCGAACATGAGCGCGTTCGAACGCGAGTTCGCCGTGGGCAATCTGATCAAGCTCGAACAGAACTACCGTTCCTGCGGACACATCCTGAGCGCGGCCAATGCGCTCATCGAGCACAACACCCAGCGTCTGGGCAAGGAGCTCTGGACCGACGCCGGCGACGGGGAACAATTGCGGGTCTACGAAGCCGCCACGGACGGCGAGGAGGCCCAGTGGCTGCTCGAGGAGGTGCGCGCGCTCATCGCGGAGGGCTGGCGCCGCAGCGACATCGCCGTGCTCTACCGCTCGAATGCGCAGTCGCGGGTGATCGAGCACAGCCTGTTCTCCGCCGGTCTGCCGTATCGCGTCTACGGCGGACTGCGCTTCTTCGAGCGCATGGAGGTCAAGCACGCGCTGGCGTATCTGCGCCTTCTGGACAACCCGGCCGACGACGGTGCCTTCCTGCGGGTGGTGAATTTCCCGGCCCGGGGCATCGGCGCGCGCACCGTGGAGCAGCTCGCCGACGCGGCCGCCGTGGCCGGTTGCTCGCTGCACGACGCGGTGCAACGCATGTCCGGTGCGCCGGCGGCCAAACTCGGCGCATTCACCCGACTGCTCGCCGATCTGCGTGAGCGGACCCGCCGCATGGGGCTGGCCGACACGGTGGAGGAGGTCGTCGAACGCAGCGGGCTGCTCGCGCACTACCAGAACGACCGCGAAGGCCAGGAACGGATCGAGAACCTGCGCGAGCTGGTGAATGCTGCGGCAGCCTATCTCGCCGACGAAGGCATCGCGGCCGACACGCCGGCCGGGCTCGGGGTGGCGAATGCGGCCCAGCCGGAGGCGGCTTCGGTGCTGTCCGGTGCGCCGGACGGCGAACTTCTGGCCGATGCGCCCGCCGCCGTCCAACTCACGCCGCTCGCGGGCTTCCTCAGTCATGCCTCGCTGGAGGCCGGCGAGAACCAGGCCGCCGAGGGGGTCGATGCACTGCAGCTCATGACGGTGCACTCGGCCAAGGGGCTGGAATTCGACGCGGTCTTCATCACCGGCCTGGAAGAAGGGCTCTTCCCGCACGAGAACGCGGTCACCGAGATCGACGGCCTCGAAGAAGAGCGCCGCCTGATGTACGTGGCGATCACCCGTGCGCGGCAGCGGCTGTACGTGTCCATGTCGCAGTCGCGCATGCTCCACGGGCAGACCCGCTACAACCTGCGCTCACGGTTCCTGGAGGAATTACCGGCCGCTAGCCTCAAATGGCTGTCCGACCGTCGCCAGCCGGCGGCCTGGCGTGGCGGATACGGCGGTGCCTGGGAAGGGGAGCGCATCGGTTCGGCGCCGGCGCCGGGCGGCGGCCGCCGCGGCACGGCGCCGGCGCCGGCGGTTCCGGGCGGTCTGCGGGTCGGCATGGCGGTGCGACACGGCAGATTCGGGGACGGCGTCGTGGTGGACATCGAGGGCGCAGGGGGGGATGCCCGTGCCCAGATCAACTTCGGAGCCTCCGGCATGAAATGGCTGGCGTTGTCGGTGGCCAAGCTCGAGCGCGTCTGAGGGCCCGGACGCCGTTACCCCACCTCGACGGCCATCTCGTCGGACGGCGTGCGTACGGGCCCGCGCGTGGCCGCGGGATGCCGTCTCAGGAGATAACGTCCCGGTAGGTCAGCCAGAAGCTGCAGTACATGGCCGTGAGCGCGGCCATGGACAGCGGGGAGACCACCAGGGTCAGACCGGCGGCCGACAGGCCCAGCACGCTGGCCGCGCCGGCCAGCAGGAAAAGGCCGACCGCGATCACCGAGGCCCAGGTGACGAACAGGGCCACGAACGCCCACCGGTTGCGCCAGACGGCCACCAGACTGAAGAACAGTGCCTTGCCCACCGGCACCTGGTGCCAGGCCACGAACAGCGGCGAGTACCAGAGCGCCATCTGCACGGGTGTATAGAGCACCAGGAACAGGCCGAAGGGCAGCAGCAGGGTGGTGGGATCCGGCGGGGTTTCCCCATCGGGGCCGGGCAGCATGAAATCCGCCAGCGTGGCGCCGCCGAGCAGCGTGTTCAGACCCATGACGACCACCGTGAGCACGGCGCTCACCGCCCCCAGCACCAGCAGGGGCTGCCAGACGGCGGGGCCGTCCTTGCTGAAGACGCTCACCAGCATGGCCGGGTTGGGCATCTGGCCCTGGTCCGTGGCGCGAATGGCCTTCATCAGCCCCACGTAGATGGCCGGAACGATGGCGACCGCGATCGGAACGCCGATGCCGGGAATGATCAGCGGCAGAGACATGAGCATCAGGGCCAGAAAGCCGCAGGCGAGCAGCGCCAGCGGTTGGCGGCCCAGCAGGCGGATGCCGTCGATCGTCCATTGCGCGCCGCGCGCCGCCGGCAGTGTCGCGATCTGCATGCTCTTCGATTCGTCCGGGTTCATGCCGCCATCAGCATCCGGCTGCAGCCGATGGCGTCCGCCCGGCGCGCGGCCAGGATGCGCCCGTACTCGGCGGGGTCCTTGGGTTGGAGGGTGTGCGCCTCTCGCGGGGCGTGCGCGTCGTGGAGGCGCGACAGCCAGAACCGGAGTGCTGCCGCACGCAGCGCGTAGGGCCAGGCCGCGACCTCCGCCGCACTGACCGGACGCTCGCGCCGGTACGCGCCCAGCAAGGCCTGCAGACGCGGCTCGTGGAATCGCGCCGTCTTCTCGTCGAGGCACCAGTCATTGACGGTGACGGCGAGATCGAACAGGAGGGTGTCGAGCCCGGCGAAGTAGAAATCGATGACGCCGCCGATCTCCGTGCCGCCGTCCCCGTCCGTGAACAGGACGTTGTCCCGGAAGAGGTCCGCGTGAACGGCCGCCCGCGGCAGGGCGGCTGCTCCGGCACTGGCCGCGAACGTGGTCTGAACCGCAAGCTCGTCCTCCAGCATCTGTCGCTCCCGCGCCGGCAGGTGCGGCGCGACCTCCGGGGCGGTGCGCCGCCACCACGCGAGCCCCCGCAGGTTGGGCTGGGTGCCGCCGAAATCCGCCGCCGCGCGATGCATCCGGGCAAGCATCGTGCCCACCGCCCGGCAGTGGCCGGCGTCCGGCTGCATCTGCGCCCGGCCACGCAGGCGAGTGACCAGGGCCGCGGGCTTGCCTTCGAGTGGGCGGACGTAGTCGCCACCGGCATCCGCCACCGGATTGGGGCAGGGGATGCCGTGCTCCGCGAGATGGTGCATCAGGTTCAGGTAGAACGGCAGTTCGGCCGGATCCAGCCGCTCGAACAGGGTGAGCACGAACGCCCCCGCGCCCGCATCGACGAAGTAGTTCGTGTTCTCGATGCCGGAGGCGATGCCCTCGTAGCCGTGCAACTCACCCACGGGGAAGTGGGCGAGCCAGGCGCGCAGGCTGGGGTCGGAGACGGCGGTGTAGACGGCCATGATGGCGAATCTTATCCGGTCCGGATGGCGGTTCCGATGACGCCGGACAGGCTGCGGGGTCTGACGCCCCTCAAAGGGACAGCAGGGACTCGTCCTCGCGCTCGGTGGGCTCGAAGCCGCGCGACTGGTAGAACTCGAAGATCGCCTCGACGACCTGGTGCTGATCGTCGATGACCTGGATGAGATCCAGGTCATCTGGCGAGATGAGACCGCGCCCCAGTTGCTGGGTCCGCATCCACTCGAGCAGACCGCCCCAGAAAGTGGCGTCCACGAGGATGACCGGAATGCGTCGGCCCATGCCGGTCTGGATGAGCGTGAGCACCTCGGCAAGCTCGTCCAGCGTACCGAAGCCGCCGGGCGCCGCCACGAACGCGCTGGCGTACTTCGCGAACGATACCTTGCGCGCGAAGAAGTGGCGGAAATTCACGGAAATGTCCTGATAGCGGTTGCTCGCCTCCTCCATGGGGAGCTGGATATTCAGCCCGACAGAAGGCGAGCGCCCGGCCTGCGCCCCGAGATTGGCCGCTTCCATGATGCCGGGCCCGCCGCCTGAGATCACGGTGAACCCCGCGTCCGAGAGTTCGCGGGCCAGCCCGATGGTGAATTCGTACCAGCGGTCGCCGGGCTTGAGCCGTGCGCTGCCGAAGATCGACACCGCCGGGCGCACCGCCGCCAGCCGCTCGGTGGCCTCGATGAACTCTGAGATAATGCCCAGGATGTGCCAGGACTCGCGTGCCTTCAGGCGCGTCGATTGATCGGCATCGGGAATCGCCCGGAGCTGCGGCACGGTCTTGCGGGAAGACATGGCGAAGAAGACTCTCCTGCTGGTCGATGGCTCCAGCTATTTGTTTCGTGCGTTTCATGCGCTGCCTGATCTGCGCAATCAGGCCGGCGAACCCACCGGGGCCATCTACGGGATGGTCGGCATGCTACGGCGTCTGCGCACCGACAGCAAACTCAACGACGGCGCCACGCTCGCGGCCGTGGTTTTCGACGCACCGGGCAAGACCTTCCGCGACGATCTCTACGACCAGTACAAGGCCAATCGCTCGGCCACTCCCGAAGACCTCGCGAAGCAGATCCCGCTGATCCACGAGATCGTGCGCGCCATGGGCTGGCCGTTGCTCATGATCCCCGGCGTGGAGGCCGACGACGTCATCGGCACCCTGGCCGAGATCGCCGATTCGCGCGGCATCCGCACGCTCGTGTCCACCGGCGACAAGGACATGGCGCAGCTCGTGCACGAGCACACCCTGCTGTTCAACACCATGACCCGCGACAACGGGCCGGTCGAGCGCATGGACGCGAAGGGAGTCGAGGCGAAGTTCGGGGTGCCGCCCGAGCGCATCGTGGACTACCTCACGCTGGTGGGCGACACGGTGGACAATGTGCCCGGCGTGCCCAAGTGCGGGCCCAAGACCGCCGTCAAGTGGCTGCAGCAGTACGGTTCGCTCGACGAGATCATGGCCCACGCCGACGAGATCAAGGGTGTCGTCGGCCAGAATCTGCGTGATGCGCTGGAGTGGCTGCCCACGGCACGCGAGCTGGTCACGATCCGGACCGATGTCGATCTGCCCGGTATCGAGGCCGAATTCGAGGAGACGCTGCGCTGGCACGACGAGAAGCTGGGCGAACTGCGCGAACTGTTCGCACGGGCCGGGTTCCGGTCGTGGCTCAAGGACGTGGAGGCTCGTCTGGGCGGTGAAGAGGGCGCCGCTTCGGACGGCACGCCGAACGGCGATGCGGCCGCCGGCGCGGACGGGGAATACGGCGGCCGCCGCAGCGCGGATGCGCTGCACGGCAACGAGGCCGCCATCACCGACGCGGTCGCGCGTGCCGGCGGTGCGGCGTCCAGCACCTATGTGGGTGAGCGTCAGGCCACCGCGGGGCCGGCCGCGGGTCCGAAGCACACCGAGGTCGAGTGCGTTCTGGACGTCGCCTCGTTCGAGACGTGGCTCGGGCGCATCGACACGGCCGCGCTGACTGCGTTCGACACCGAGACCACCTCGCTGAACGCGATGCAGGCCGAGATCGTGGGTCTCTCGCTGGCCGTCGAACCGGGCGCGGGCTGCTACATCCCGCTTGCGCACACCTACCCGGGCGCGCCCGATCAACTCGACCGGGACACGGTACTCGAGCGACTGCGGCCCTGGCTCACGGACGAGACGAAGCCCAAGGCGGGTCAGAACCTCAAGTACGACATGCACGTGCTCGAGAACTACGGCATCCGGATGGCCGGTATCGAGCACGACACCCTGCTGCAGAGCTATGTGCTCGAGGCCCACCGGCCGCACGACATGGACTCCATGGCACGCCGGCACCTGGACCGCGACACCATCCTGTACACCGACGTGGCCGGCAAGGGCGCCAGACAGATCGGCTTCGATCAGGTGGCGCTCGAGCAGGCCGCACCCTATGCGGCCGAGGACGCCGACGTCACGCTCCAGTTGCACGAGCACCTGTACCCGCAGATCGAAGAGGACGACAAACTCACCCGCGTCTACCGCGATATCGAGATGCCCACGCTGCGGGTTCTGCAGCGGGTGGAGCGCAATGGTGTGCTCATCGACCCCGCCGTGCTGGAGGCGCAGTCGCACGAACTCGGCAAGGGCATGCAGGCCATCGAGCAGAAGGCTCACGAGGCCGCCGGCCAGCCGTTCAATCTCAATTCGCCCAAGCAGCTCGGCGAGATCCTGTTCGGCAAGCTGGAGCTGCCGGTCATCAAGAAGACCGCCAGTGGCGGCGCGTCCACCGACGAAGAGGTGCTGACCAGGCTGGCCGAGGACTACCCGCTGCCCCGGCTGGTGCTCGAATACCGCGGCCTGTCCAAACTCAAGAGCACCTATACCGACAAGCTGCCGAAGATGATCCACCCGCGGACCGGCCGGGTGCACACCAACTATGCGCAGGCCACGGCCGTGACCGGCCGGCTGGCCAGTACCGACCCCAATCTGCAGAACATCCCCGTGCGCACCGCCGAAGGCCGCCGTATCCGCGAGGCCTTCATCGCACCCGAGGGCCGGCGGATCGTCTCCTGTGACTACTCCCAGATAGAGCTGCGCATCATGGCGCACATCTCGGGCGACGAGGGGCTCAGAAAGGCGTTCGCGGAGGGTCTGGACGTGCACCGGGCCACGGCCTCAGAGGTTTTCTCGGTTCCCCTCGACGACGTGGACAGCGAACAGCGGCGGGTGGCCAAGGTCATCAACTTCGGTCTCATCTACGGCATGAGCGCGTTCGGGCTGGCCAGTAACCTGGGCATCGAGCGCGACGCCGCCAAGCTCTACATCGACCGCTATTTCGCCCGGTATCCCGGCGTGGCCGAGTACATGGCGCGCACCCGTGAGCTCGCCAAGGCGCAGGGCTACGTGGAGACCGTGTTCGGCCGCCGGCTCTGGCTGGCCGAGATCAACAGCCCCAACGGGCCCCGCCGGCAGGCCGCCGAGCGCGCCGCCATCAACGCGCCCATGCAGGGCACGGCGGCCGATCTCATCAAGCTCGCGATGGTGGCCGTCCAGGGCTGGCTGGAGACCGAGAAGATGCAGAGCATGATCATCATGCAGGTGCACGACGAGCTGGTCTTCGAGGTGCCGGAGACGGAGCTAGAGGCCGTCACCACCAAGGTGCCGGAGCTGATGTGCGGCGTGGCGGAGCTGGCCGTGCCGCTGGTGGTGGAGCCCGGGGTGGGGGTGAACTGGGAGGCGGCGCACTGAAGGCGCTAAGTGGGGCGGGCCGCTGAGGAATCGCCCGCGCGAACGTCCAGGGGCGAGGCGTCGATCGCGCCGTGTTGTTCGGGGTCCGGGCCCGGCACGGGCTTACCCGCAAGCCGCTTCAGCCTGGGTTTGAGCCAGCCCGACAAGGGTGCGATCCGGTCGTACAGGCCCGGTTGCCAGAGCGCCAGTGCCCAGTTCGCGAAGCGCCAGACCGGCCATTCCGGCAGCGGGTACTTCTGATAGACCAGCAGCGTTCGATCCTGGATCCGGTGCGTTTTAGACAGATGTCCTGCGAGCGCGTCGTTGTCCCGGAGAACGCTCTGGTACCCGGCGACGAAGGCCTGTTTGCAGAAATAGGTCTTGTTGTACCCGATGGCGAACGCCTGGAAGCCGTGTTCGCGCAGCGCCGGATGCCGAAAGACCGCCTCGCTGACCTCGGGCCATTCGGGTCGGAAGACGTCATCGATGACGATGACGGCGTCGTCGGTGCAGGTCGCCACGGCCAGGTCCAGATCGGAGACGACGGCATCGTAGTGGTGGCCGCCGTCGATGTGGAAGAGCCCGACGCGGCCCACACGCCCGATGATGTCACCGGGCTGCCCTTCGCTCGACAAGCGCTGATCGACGAAGACCCGGTTGCGCGGTACGCCGAAGCGATCGAGGTTGGCCAGGAAGCCTTCGAGTTCGCCGTATCCGGAACGGTCGATGTTCTGGTGCTGATCGCCGAAGATGTCGATCGCGTACAGGCAGCGCTGAGCGGAAAAGCCCGCCAGCGGAATCAGCGATTTGCCGAAATGCACGCCGATCTCCACGATCGGCGCATCCGACGTCAGGTTCTGGTGGCTGACGAGCGTCCGGAGCAGTTCATAATCCGTCCAGGCCAGCCAGCCGGGCAGGCGTCTGATCTGGCGATACGTGGGAATCGGCATGCTCATGGGGGGCTCGCCGACGGCGCTCCGTGATCGGGTGTGTCTATTCTGGCGACACCCGAGCCTGGCCGGGCGGAAATAATCGAGCATCTCGCCAGAAGGAGGAACCCGGAATGAAGAATCTTTTCTCGCTCGAGGGGCGCGTCGCGCTCGTGACCGGCGGCTCGCGCGGTATCGGCCGCATGATCACCGAGGGCTATCTCGCCTACGGCGCGAAGGTCTACATCTGTGCGCGCAAGTTCGCGGCCTGCGAAGCGGCCGCCGCGGAGCTGAGCAAAGAGGGCGCGCAGTGCATCGCGCTCGAGGCCGATCTTTCGACGCTCGACGGCGTGCGTGCGCTGGCGGCCGAGATCGCTGCCCGGGAGTCCCGGCTGGACATCCTCGTGAACAACGCCGGCGCCGCCTGGGGAGCCGGCTTCGACGAGTTCCCCGAAAGCGGCTGGGACAAGGTCATGGACCTGAACGTGAAGGCGCCGTTCTTCCTCACGCAGGCGCTGGCGCCGCAGCTCCGGGCGGCCGCGAGTGCGGGGCGTCCGGCCAAGGTCATCAACGTGGCGTCCATCGACGCCATCATCGTGAGTCAGCGTGAAACCTATTCGTATGCCGCCAGCAAGGCCGGCATCGTGCATCTGACCCGGCGCATGGCGGCCCGGCTGGTTCAGGACCACATTCACGTGAGCGCGATCGCGCCCGGCGCGTTCGCTTCCAACATGAACAAGGAAGCCCGGGACAACCCCGACGGGACGGCCCGCGTGGTGCCTGCCGGGCGGGTCGGCTCGCCCGAGGACATGGCCGCCGCCGCGATCTACCTCGCGGCGCGCTCGGGTGACTATGTCGTGGGCAGCACCCTCACGGTGGACGGTGGCGTGGCCTATGCGATGCCGGGGTTCAGTGGTCGGGAGCTGTTCGAGCCCTGAACGATGCCGGTCATCCGAGAGTCCGGAGCAGGGCCTGGTCGAAGGCCTCGTGCGCCTCGAAGGCCGCCCAGTGCCCGGCCCCTTCGATCCACGTGAGCGAACGGAATCCCGGCGCCAGGGCGAGCGCTTCGGCGAGCGCCTCGCGCCGGTGGCGGTAGAGCACGTCGTCGGCGCCGTAGAGGCCACTCAGTTCGCAGTCGTATGCCGGCAGCAGGCGGCGCAGGATGTCCGTTCGAGAGATGCGGCGGCCGCGCATCCGGTCGCGCGCCAGGTTGGCCCCGTGCAGCGCGATGGCCAGTTCGTCGGCGGATTCGGCACGAGCGAGCATGAGTTGCAGGAGGTTGTGACGGTGGATCGCATCGCGTGACGGGCCCTCCGACGTGGACGCCCAGCTGCGAAGATCCAGGGGCGGGGGCGGTTCCGAACACAGGCTCGGCGCGCCGCTGAACACCAGGCGCGCGATGCGCGCGGGATGCTCGGCGGCCCAGAGACCGGCGCACAGTCCCCCGAACGAGAACCCGACGACGTCGATCGCCGTATCGCCCAGCAGTTCCCTGGCCCCTCGCTCGAGGATGGGCGGAAGCACGTCCGCGTCTCCGCCGCGCGCCGGTGCCGCCGAATCGCCGAAGCCGGGGAGGTCCGGTACGAGAACGCGGCGGCCCGCCAGCGCCAGTGCGCGGATATTGCGCACCCAGTGATTCCAGCTGCCCGAGCCGCCGTGAAGCAGCAGAACAGGCCTGCCGTGCGGCGGGCCCCACATGCGCCACACCATGGCGGCCTCGCCGCACGGCGTCTGCGCGCGCTCGGCCAGGGCCTCGACCGCGGCGACCTGTTCGAGCGTGAGGATCGTCTCGGGCCACGACGGTTCGTACACGCGGGGGCGGGAGAGGTCGGACATCGTCTAGTCGTCACGGAAGCGGAGCCGACCCGGATCGTACGATGATCCCCATTCGGTCTGCTTGGTATGCTGGACGCCGGACCCACGATCGACGAGGCACACGATGGCAGAGTACGACACACTGATCCGGCACGGACGCGTCATCGACGGCACCGGTGGCCCGTCGCGCACGCTCGACATCGGGGTCCGCGGTGACCGCATCGTGGCCATGGGCGACCTGCACGCAGACGGCGCACGTCGGACGATCGATGCGGACGGCCTGGCCGTGGCGCCGGGCTTCATCGATGCCCATTGTCACGACGACCGTGAACTGCTCACGCAGCCCCTGCTGCCGGCCAAGGTCAGCCAGGGGGTCACGACGGTCGTCAACGGCAACTGCGGTATCAGCCTGGCGCCGCTGCCCGCGATGGCTCCGGGGCTCGCGGACCTGCCCGATCCCTTGCCGCTGATGGCGAGTTCGGTCGACGCCTTCTACCCGACGGTCGCACGCTATTTCGAGGCGCTCGATGCCTCGCCGGCCGCCGTCAACAGCGCCCTGCTCTGCGGCCACTCGACCCTGCGCTCGGCGGTGATGAGCGGCACCGTCTCGCGGCCGGCCTCCGCGGGCGAGATCACCGCGATGCAGAATCTGCTCGACCAGGCCATGCGCGACGGGGCGGTCGGCCTGTCCACCGGCACGTTCTACCCGGCCGCGCGGGAAGCGCCCACGGCCGAGCTTTCCGAACTGGCCCGGGTGGTGGCGCCCCACGCCGGCCTGTACGTGACCCACATGCGCGACGAGAGCAATCACGTCGACGTGTCGTTGCGCGAAACCTTCGCCATCGGCCGCGAAGCCGGCGTGCCAGTGATCGTGTCGCACCACAAGTGCGGCGGCAAGGCCAATCACGGCCGCAGCGTGCAGACGCTGGCGATGATCGAGGCCGCGCGTTCGAACCAGCCGGTGGGGCTCGACGTCTACCCGTACACGGCCGGCTCCACCGTGTTCATCGAGGCGCTGATCCTGTCGTCGGACCGCGTGATGGTCGCCGCGTCCAGGCCGCGCCCGGATACGGTCGGGCGGTGGCTGCACGAGGTCGCTGCCGAGATGGGCTGCGATCTGCTCGCCGCGGCGCGCGCCCTGAGTCCGGGCGCCGCCGTGTACTTCGTGCTCGATGAGGCGGATGTCCAACGCATCCTGGCCTTCGAGCACAGCATGGTGGGCTCGGACGGCGTGCACAGCGCGCGGCCTCACCCGCGCGCCTGGGGCACCTTCCCACGGGTCCTCGGCCACTACTGCCGCGACCTGGGATTGTTCTCGCTCGAGACCGCCGTGTACAAGATGACCGGACTGACCGCCGCCCGTTTCGGCCTCGTGGATCGCGGTGTGCTGCGCGAGGGCGCCTACGCGGATCTGGTGCTGTTTGATCCGGCCACGGTGGCCGACACCGCCACCTACGACGATCCGAAGCAGGTGGCCGCGGGCATCGAGGAAGTGATCGCCAACGGGCGCAGCACCTGGCGGCGCGGCGAGAGCACGGGTGCGCGTGCGGGGCGGCCGTTGCGGCACAGCGGCAAGCGGTCCATGCCATTCGTTTGATTGCTGGCATCTC
>JAUIAI010000912.1 GCA_030425615.1 Gammaproteobacteria bacterium | reverse complement strand
GCGAGAACCAGCCCCGGCAGGACCGCCATGACCTCGTCGTGGGTGAAGAAGCGGCCGGCCGCCGGCCGGCCGCCCGGGCCGGGCATGCTCAGGAGAACGCCTGTATGCCGGTCTGCGCGCGGCCCAGGATCAGGGCGTGCACGTCGTGTGTGCCTTCGTAGGTGTTCACCACCTCGAGATTAACCATGTGACGGATGACGCCGTACTCGTCACTGATCCCGTTGCCGCCGAGCATGTCGCGTGCCATGCGGGCGACGTCCAGCGCTTTTCCGCAGGAATTGCGCTTGAGAATGGAAGTGATCTCGACCGCTGCCTTGCCTTCATCCTTGAGCCGGCCGAGTCGCAGGCATCCCTGCAGACCGAGCGTGATCTCGGTCTGCATGTCGGCGAGCTTCTTCTGAATCAGCTGGTTGGCCGCCAGCGGCCGGCCGAACTGCTTGCGATCCAGTGTGTACTGACGAGCCGTGTGCCAGCAGCTCTCCGCCGCACCGAGCGCGCCCCAGGCGATGCCGTAGCGTGCGGAGTTCAGGCAGGTGAACGGTCCCTTGAGCCCTTCGACACCCGGCAGCAACTGACTCTCTGCCACTTCGACGTCGTCCATCACGATTTCGCCCGTGATCGAGGCGCGCAGTCCGAACTTGCCGTGTATGGCCGGTGCGCTGAGCCCTTTCATGCCCTTCTCGAGGATGAAACCCTTGATGCGACCGTCGTGATCGCCACCCTGGCAGCGGGCCCAGACGACGAAGACGTCCGCGATCGGCGAGTTGGAGATCCACATCTTGGCGCCGTTCAGCACGTAGCCGCCGTCCACCGCGCGCGCCCGCGTCTCCATGGATCCCGGATCCGAGCCGTGGTTGGGTTCGGTCAGGCCGAAGCAGCCGATCCATTCGCCGCTGGCCAGTCTGGGCAGGTATTTCTCGCGTTGCTCCTCGGTGCCGAAATCGTGGATCGGCACCATCACGAGCGACGACTGCACGCTCATCATCGAGCGGTAGCCGGAATCGACGCGCTCGACCTCGCGGGCGATGAGGCCGTAACTCACGTAGTTGAGGCCGGGTCCGCCGTACTGCTCGGGAATCGTCGGTCCGAGCATGCCCAGCGCGCCCATTTCCGGCAAGATCTCCGGATCGCATTTCTCATGACGGAACGCTTCCAGTACCCGCGTGGCCAGCCGGTCCTGGCAGTAGGCATGGGCCGCATCGCGGACCATGCGCTCGTCTTCGGTGAGCTGCTCGTCGAGCAGCAAAGGATCGTCCCATTTGAATACCGGCTTTCCGCCAGAGGGGGAGGCCATGTGCATCTCCTGTTCGCGTGTTCGGTCCGCGGCACGGGCGGGCCGGTCAGTGTTCGACCGCCTGGTGCTGGGCACCGGCGCGGGCAAAGAATGGATTATCGGGCATCCCGCTGCGGCGGGCCCGGTTGCCCCCGGTCTGTTTCAGTCGTCCGGGATCACGGCCGTGGCCTCGATCTCCACGAGCGCCTCGTCTTCGATCAGCGCGGAGACCTCGATCGCGGTCATGGCCGGATAGTGGGGCTTGCCGTCGGCCCCGGCCATGATCCGTCGGTAGGCCTGGCCCAGATCGCGGCCGGCGGCGAGATACTGACGCTTGTCGGTCACGTACCAGGTCATTCGGACGATGTGCTCCGGGCGGGCGCCGGCCTCGGCGAGCACGGCGACGATGTTTCCGAGGGCCTGTTCGGCCTGTCCGGCGAACTCCCTGCTCTCGAAGCGGCATTCGGAGTTCCAGCCGATCTGGCCGGCGACGGAC
>JAUIAI010000911.1 GCA_030425615.1 Gammaproteobacteria bacterium | reverse complement strand
ACCAGGGCAACCACGCCGGCACGGCGCAACGACACTCTATACGACGTCATGAACGACCCCTTCCATTGTTGAACGGAGATGCGACGGGGAGCTGGCGTCGCATATCCACTATGATGCCTGCACGAATGCCATCGCAGGAGACGAAATCCCATGGAGCTCTACAAAGGCATGGACGCAGCCACCCTCGAGGCGCAGTACAACCTCGGCGCGCTGCGACCGGACCTACCCGAAGTCCAGAAACGCTGGCTCGAGCGGGCCGCCGCCCATGTGGCCGCCTCGCGGGCCCTTGTCGACCTGCGCTACTGTGAAGGCGAACGTGAGCGGTTCGACTTCCTGCCCGGCGGCGACGCATCAGGCCCACTGCTGGTCTACATCCACGGCGGATACTGGCAAAGAGGGGACAAGAACCTCTACAGCTGGATCGCCGAGGCATTCGGGCGCCACGGCGTATCAGTCGCTCTCCCCAACTACGACCTGACACCGAACGTGCGCATCGGCCAGATCGCACCACAGCTCCGGCGCGCCATGGCGCATCTGTGGCACGAGGCGCAGGCCCTCGGCTTCTCGCGCGATCGGATGCACGTCATGGGCCACTCGGCCGGCGGGCACCTGACGGCCATGATGATGGCCACCCGATGGGACGAAATCGACCCGGCGCTGCCGACCGGACTCTTCCGCGCGGCGGTCCCCATCTCGGGTCTGTTCGAGCTCGAACCGCTCGTGCACACCACGATCAACGCCGGTCCGCGCATGGACGTGGCCGAGGCCAGGGCCGAGAGCCCCTGCAACATCCCCCCGGTTACCGACGCCCCGCAGCTCGTCGTGGCGGGCGCCGCCGAACCGGCGGAGCTGATCCGCCAGTCCGACGACCACGCGGCACGGATCCGGACGGCCACACGTTCCGTGGAACGCTACAACGTGCCCGACGCCGACCACTTCGACGAACTCGAGCCGCTTGCGCAGGAGGACAGCGTGCTGTTCGGCAAGGTCATGACGCTGATCGGCGCCAACGGCTGAGGTCCGCGATGCAGACTTCCGACACGCCGCCCGCCGGCATGCAGCCCGAAGATGCCCCACTGGACGGCTTCGTCGTCATCGATTTCACCCGGGTGCTCTCCGGGCCCTATTGCACGCGCCTGCTCGCCGATCTCGGCGCCACCGTGATCAAGATCGAGCGCCCCGGCGAGGGCGACGAGACCCGCTACGTATTGCCGCAACTCGATCCCGACAAGCCGGACCAGTCCCCTTACTTCGCGCGGATGAACGCGGGCAAGCGCAGCATCGCCGTCAATTTCGCCCATGCGGATGCGCGGGATCTCGTCCACGATCTCGTGCGCGATGCAGACGTCGTGGTCGAGAATTTCTCGCCCGGCGTCATGACGCGCTACGGCATCGACTGGCCGGCGCTCTCGGAGACGAATCCCTCGCTCGTGTACTGCGCGATCTCGGGCTTCGGCCAGACCGGCCCGCTGCGTGGATTACAGGCTTACGGTCATCTGATCAATGCCTTCTCGGGCATGATGGAACTCGAACGTGGTGGAGAACTGGCGCCGCGGGCGGCCAACCTGCAGGCGGCCGACGTGCTGGCCGGTGGCCAGGCATTCGGCGCCATCTGCGCCGCTCTGCTGCGCCGCTCGCGAACCGGCCGCGGCGCCTTCATCGACGTTTCCATGCTCGAGTGCCTGATCGCCGCCGACGACGTGAATTTCCCGGCCCTGCTCAGCGGCACCCCGATCAAACGCCAGCCTCGCCCGGGGATGGTCGTCCACCCC
>JAUIAI010000910.1 GCA_030425615.1 Gammaproteobacteria bacterium | reverse complement strand
GATCGACGAACTCGCGGACCTCGCGTCCGCGTTCGCCCACCATGGCCATCACGATCACGTCTGCCTCGCAGGCGCCTGCGAGCATGCTCATGAGCACGCTCTTGCCCACGCCGGCACCGGCAAAGAGACCCAGCCGCTGACCTTGCCCGAGCGTGGTGAAAGCGTCGATGGACCGGATGCCGGTGACCAATGGCGCACGGATGGGGCGGCGCTGCATCGCGTTGATGCGTCGCGGCAGGATCGGGGTCGGGGAGACGGATGCGATGGCTCCCCGACCGTCGAGCGGATTCCCGGCCGCGTCGACCACCCGGCCGAGCAGCCCTGGACCGATCGGTAGACGCCGGCCGCGGTCGGCCGCTCTGCGCCGAGGGGCCGAGGGGTTGCGAAGGCGCTGGGCGGGCGGCCCGGGCTGGTCTGGAACGACCAGTGCTCCCGGCGTCAGCCCGGTGGTGTGAGAGGCCGGCATGAGCATCAGGCGACCATGCGCGAATCCGACCACCTCGGCGTCCACCGGGGGAGCGCCGTGCCCGGGGTCGATTCGACAGAGGCTGCCAACCGGCAACTCGAGGCCGCTGCACTCGACCAGCATTCCGGTGGCACGCTTCAGCCTGCCGTGCGCCGCCGGCGCATCGACCAGTTCGGCTTGCGAGCGCAACCCGCCGGCCAGCGCGAGCCAGTCGTCGCCGCGCCAGGCGGCTCGGGTCGTGTCCGCGTCAGTCATGGTCATCCGGGGTGTCCTGCGTGTGGCCCGCCTCGTTTCGACCGAGATCCGCCATTGCCTGGCGCCAGCGGGCTTCCAGGGTCAGGTCCAGCCGGATGTCCGGGGTCTCCAGTACGCAGCCGCCGCGCCCGAGGTCGGGCGAGACGCGCAGACGAAGCGACTCGATCCGGTCGTTCTCTCCACCGAAGGCCTGCTTCACGGCATCGAGATCGCCGGGGTTCAGGCGGCAGACGATCTCGCCCGGCAACTCGCCGATGCGTTCGAGGCCAGCCTGTACCACTGAGACGATCACATCGGGGTCCACGGCCACGGTGTGCTGGACGATCCGACCGGCCAGGGCCACACAGAAGGCGGCGAACTCGTCGGCGGCCCGGACCTCGATTCGCGCCATTTCCGCCTGCGCGGATTCGTAGAGTGCATCCAGGCGCTCGGCATAGTCGGCACCGAGTTCCTCGACTTCCCGCCGCCGCTCTTCGCGCAGACGCTCTTCGGTCAGGGCCGAGCCCTCGGCACGGCCGCGCTGCAGACCCTCCTGCAGGCCTCGGGTGTAGCCGGCCGCTTCGCCATCCGTACGGGCCCGGCGGATTCGTTCGGCCAGCTCTCCCTCCGACAGCCAGGCTCGTCCACCATCCTCGCGCAACCTGGGCATGGGAAAGCTGCGTACACCGGTGAGTTCCTCCGCGGACAGAATGCGCCGACGCGTGGACGGACCCGGATCAGACATATGCATCGTCCTCGCCGCCCTTGCCGAGGCTGATCTGACCCTCGTCCGCGAGCCGCTTCACGGTCTTGATGATTTCCTTCTGTTCGGCTTCCGCATCCGCGAGTTTGATCGGGCCCATCGACTCGAGGTCGTCGCGCAGGGTCTCGGCCGCACGCGCACTCATGTTCCGGAACACCTTCTCGCGCAGATCCGGATCGGCTGCCTTGAGCGCCAGCACGAGTCCGTCGCCCTGCACCTCGCGCAGAACCAGCTGGATCGCCTTGTCGTCGAGGTTGATCAGATCACCGAACACGAACATCTGCTCGCTGATCGACTGGGCGAGATCCGGATCGTGTTCG
>JAUIAI010000909.1 GCA_030425615.1 Gammaproteobacteria bacterium | reverse complement strand
AGGCCCCCTGGGATCTGAGTGACGGTGACCTTTACGGTCGTGATGTGACTCTGCATTCGGTCCAGACGGGATCAAACGTCGCGTCGAGTCCTCATTTGATCCCGCATGCATGGTGCATTTCCGCAACTCCGTTGCGCCTCGCAGCGAAATGAAACTTGGTTATTGCGCTATGACCCGGGGTGGGTTCTATTACGCCTTGAGACGCAGCAATACCAATCTTCGATAATCGCGTTCAGGCACAGTTGTGCGCTGGCAGCAAGGGGAGCTACGGCGCGGATCCAATGAAGTTACTCGGCATCATCAACCATGTCCGCCATCGGCAGACCTTCCGGATGGCTCTGCTGACGAATTTCACGCGTGAGCCCGTCATTCGCCGGCTCGAGGCGCGTCACGGTCTAATTCGTCCCGAATGGCTCGTAATCGCCTGCCTCGAGTATCGCGACGGCAGCAGCGCCCGCGACATCTGCGAGATCACCGATCAACCGCGCAACACCATCAGCCGGGGCGTGCTGGCGCTGGAGAAGAAAGGCCTGGTGCGTCGCGACCCGGATCCGATCGACGCCCGGCGCACGCGTCTCTGGCTGACCGACGCGGGCCGTCGCCTGCACGAGGAATGGACGGCCTCGGGCGCGGCCATCGAGGAACTGATCGTCAGCCTCCTCTCGCCGGAGGAGCGGATGCAACTCGACATGCTGCTCGGCAAGCTCTGCCTGTCCCTGCCGAGCATCGTGGCCGCGCGAAGGGAAATGATCCTGGACGAGGCCGGCAGCGAGAGCGCCTACGGGGCGCCGCCGCCGTACGGACAGATGGACGGCCATGGTCCCATCGACGGCCGTGGCCCGCGGGACGGCGCGACCACCTGAGCCCGACGCGGCGGGGCCGGGTCACCGAAGGGGGGCAGCTTCACGGTCCACGGGGCAGGGGCCGGGCGTCCGGTCCGTCGAACATGTCCCCCAGATCCACTGATGAACGCAGGCCGAGGTCACCCGCGTGGCGCGCGCGCCAGTTCTCCGCGCAGCGGCGCCCGATCTCGAACAGGTGACGCAGGAACCGCCACTCGGCGTTGAGCTTGGAACTGGCGCCCAGCGTGAGCATCTCGTCGTCCGGGTCGATACGGTGCACGAACAGTCGGCGGTAGTGCGTGTCCTCTAGGCGGCCGGCCTCGATCAGGCGTTGTACGAAGTCGATCGCGCGCAGTTCCCGCAGCAGACTCGAGTTGAACGTGATCTCGTTGACGCGGTTCAGGATCTCGCGCGCCGATCTCGGTGTCTCCGGCCGCTCCACCGGGTTGATCTGCACGATGACGATGTCGCGGCTTTCGCAATGCTCGAAGAACGGGAACAGCACCGGGTTGCCCATGAAACCCCCGTCCCAGTAGGGAACGCCCTCGATCTCCACGGCCTGGAAGAGTTGCGGCAGGCAGGCCGACGCCATGACCATCTCCGGGCGCAACTCGTGAGGCGGGAACACCTGCACCCGGCCGGTCCGGACGTTGGTGGCCGAAACGAAGACCTTCATCCTGTCGCAGGCGCACACGTTGTCGAAGTCCACCGTCTCTTCGAGGATGTCGCGCAGCGGATTCAGGTTCAGGGGATTCAGCGCGTACGGTGAAGCCACCCGCTGCAATGCCTCGAACATCAGCACGGCGGGATTGTGATCCAGGTTGTAGCTTCCCATGAGCACGTCGATGAAGCTTCGTTGCACCGGGCTCGCCAGACTCGCGCGGCTGACCGCCCGCCAGAACTCATGCAGGCGCTCCCGCGCGGCGGCTCGTCCGCCACGGTGC
>JAUIAI010000908.1 GCA_030425615.1 Gammaproteobacteria bacterium | reverse complement strand
CCGGCTGTTTGGTCTTCGCGATCTCCTCGGCCTGCTCACGCGTGATGCTGCCCACCTTCTCGGTGTTCGGCCGCGATGAACCCTTGTCGATCTTGGCCGCCTTCCTGATGAGCACGGACGCCGGAGGCGTCTTCATCACGAAGGTGAAGCTCTTGTCGGCGAATGCCGTGATGACGACCGGGATCGGCAGACCCGGCTCCACGTTCTGCGTCTGGGCGTTGAACGCCTTGCAGAACTCCATGATGTTCAGGCCGCGCTGACCCAGCGCCGGCCCGATGGGCGGCGACGGATTCGCCTTGCCGGCGGGTACCTGCAGCTTGATGTACCCGATGATCTTCTTTGCCACGAAAGGACTCCTGATGGTGAGTGCAATCGCTGGGCCACCCGGGCCTCAGCTCCTCGATGACGCGGCATGCCGCCACGCCTGCCGCCGTGCCGGACGTAGTTCCGTGACGGCGATTCCTTTTCCCGGCCGACTGACGTCAGCCGCGCGATGTCAGAGTTTTTCCACCTGCGCGAAGTCGAGCTCCACGGGGGTGGCACGCCCGAAAATGGTGACCGAGACGCGCAGCTTGCTCTTCTCGTAGTTCACCTCTTCGACGTTGCCGTTGAAGTCGTTGAAAGGGCCCTCGCGCACGCGGACCATCTCGCCCACCTCGAACAGGACCTTGGGTCGTGGCTTCTCCACGCCCTCCTGCATCTGCGCGAAGATCTTCTCGACCTCCGCCTCGGGAATGGGTGCAGGCCGGTTCCCCGTGCCGCCCACGAAACCCGTCACCTTGTTGGTGCGCTTGATGAGATGCCAGCTGTCGTCGTTCATTTCCATCTGAACGAGGACGTAGCCCGGATAGAAACGCCGCTCGGTGATCGTGCGCTGACCGTTCTTCATCTCGACGACCTCTTCGGTCGGCACGAGAATCTCTCCGAACAAGTCCTGCATCCCCGCGCGGTTGGCGCGGTCCCGGATCGCACGCGCGACGCTCTTCTCCATGCCGGAGTAGGCGTGAACGACGTACCAACGCATAGCCATGGTTATTTCCAGCCCAGCAACAGGTCGTACAGGAACCAGTTCAGGCCCTGGTCGACCAGCCACAGGAAGATGGCCATGATCACGACGAACGCGAACACGACCAGGGTCATCTGGGTCGTTTCCTTGCGGGAGGGCCAGACGACGCGACGCGTCTCGGCCCAACTGTCACGCGCGAACGCGAAGAAGCGTTGACCGGGACCCGACGTGAGCGCGATGCCCGCACCGGCGATGAAGCCCACGAGCACCGACGCCACACGGATCACCGTGGGCTGATCCGCGAGCCAGTAGAAGCCGACGACACCGGCCACCAGCACGCCGATGGCGAGCGCGACCTTGGCGCGGTCCGCCGCGCTGGTGACAGTTTCGATCTGTTGAGTGGCCATGGAGGAGTGTTCTGCTTCAGCCCGTTCGGTCCGGCCCGCCGCCGTCGGCGGCGCGGCGGAAACGACTTCGGCCGGTCAGACCGGCCAGACCGCCCGCACTGGCGGCGGGCGGGTTCACTGCAATCACGAAGGACCGTGAGCCCGGGAATTGGCAGGGGCAGAGGGAATCGAACCCCCAACCTTCGGTTTTGGAGACCGACGCTCTGCCAGTTGAGCTATACCCCTATACCCGGAACTCTCGACCTGCACCTTACTCGATGATTTTGGCGACGACGCCGGCGCCCACGGTACGGCCACCCTCGCGGATCGCGAACCGAAGACCCTGCTCCATCGCGATCGGCGCAATCAACTGCACCGTCATCTTCACGTTATC
>JAUIAI010000907.1 GCA_030425615.1 Gammaproteobacteria bacterium | reverse complement strand
CAACGTTCAGGAGCGGGTCTACGCGCGAATGCAGTCCGAACGTAAGCGGGTTGCCAACGAGCGTCGGGCCACCGGTTCGGCAGAGTCCGAGAAGATCCGTGCGGACGCGGAACGGCAGCGCGAGGTCATTCTGGCCGAAGCGAACCGTGATGCGCAGAAAGTCCGCGGTGCCGGGGATGCGGAGGCGGCGGCAGCCTATGCGGCGGCCTTCGGTCAGGACGAGGAATTCGCGGAGTTCTATCGAAGCCTCGAGGCCTATCGTCAGACCTTCCGTGACCGCAGCGATCTGCTGGTGCTCGATCCGTCGTCGGAGTTCTTCAAGTACTTCCGTCGGAACACGGCCGAATCTGCGGGATCCGCGGCCGGGCGCTGAGCCCGCGCGGTCATGCCGGCGTGAGTACCGATACGCTGCTCGGCGCACTCGGTCTCGTGCTGATCCTGGAAGGGCTGATGCCCTTCCTGTCCCCTGGCGGCTGGCGGCGTATGTTCGCGCAGATCGCCGAGATGCGGGACGGTCAGATCCGTTTCATGGGGCTGATAGCCATCGCCATCGGCCTGCTGCTCATTTCCTTCATCTGAGCGTATCGCCCACCGCGCCCGGGCGGCCCTGCACGGAGCCCCGGGGTGCGCGCGACGCGGCGGATCGCGGGGCCGGATCGCCTCGGGCGAGTGTCGTCCGTTCGTGCGGCGCTGTTATCATTTAATGTTTTGCGTCGACCCCATTTCATCATGCCCCGCTGGCAGCTTCCCCCCAACGTCTCGGATGCCCTGCCGGCCGAGGCACGCCGTATAGAGGACACCCGGCGAGCGCTTCTGGATCACTGCCGAAGCTACGGCTACGAGTTGATTTCGCCTCCGCTGATCGAGAATCTCGATGCACTCCTGACCGGATCCGGCAGCCGGATGGCGCTTCGCACCTTCAAGACTGTCGATCAGCTGACCGGGCAGACGCTCGGCGTCCGTGCCGACATGACGCCGCAGGCGGCCCGCATCGACGCACACATGCTCGATCGCGCCGGCGTGACCCGGCTCTGCTACGCGGGTTCGGTCCTTCACACGCTTCCGGCGTCGCTGCGCGCCACCCGCGAACCGTTGCAGATCGGGGCCGAACTCTTTGGACACGGGGGGCTCGAAGCCGAACTCGAGGTGCTCGAACTGATGCTCGAGTCGCTTCGTCTGGCGGGCATGCGCGAACTGCGCCTCGATCTTTCGCACGCGGGCATCGTCCCGGCATTGCTCGCCATGGCCGACGAGACGTGTCCCGGGTGGCGCCGCCTCGAGGTTGACGAGCTCTACGCGATGCTCGTTCAGAAGGACGGACCGGCCCTGCGGGAGGCGCTCGGAGACTGTCCGGCGCCGGTTGCCGATGCGATCCTGGCGTTGACCGAACTTTACGGTCCGGTATCGGCCGACGAACTCGGGGTCCTGGAAGCGGCGCGCGAACGGCTGCCCGCCTGTCCCGCGGTCGATCGTGCCCTGCAGTCACTCTCGGACCTCGTGTGTTCCAGCCTCTGGCCCCGGTTGGGCGGTGTCGCCCTGTCCGTCGATCTCGCCGATCTGCAGGGCTACCATTACTACAGCGGAGTCAGCTTCGCCGTGTTCGGTTCCGCCGTCCACGATGGCGGCATGCACGCGGAGGCGCTGGCCCGCGGAGGTCGCTACGACGGCATCGGTGCGGCCTTCGGACGTGCCCGGCCCGCAGTGGGTTTCTCGTTGGAGTTGCGGACCCTGGTGGCCCTGGCCGGTGACGCTTGCGCGGCTTCGCGTCGCAAGGCCATCCGGGCGCCCTGGGGTG
>JAUIAI010000906.1 GCA_030425615.1 Gammaproteobacteria bacterium | reverse complement strand
GAATTCGGTCACGCGCATGAGCACGTTGTCCACCATGCCGCCGAAGTAGCCGGCAACTGCGCCGATGGATATCCCGATGAGAACGGTCACCACGGTGGCCATGGTGGCGATGAGAAGGGTGGGGCGCGTGCCGTAGATGATCCCGGTGAACACGTCGCGACCCAGATAGTCAGTGCCCAGGATCGACTGCTCTCCGGGGCCCGTCAGCGGCGCGGCGACAGGCTCGAAGGGGTCGGCAGGCCAGAGCAGGGGACCGAACAGGCCGACCAGCACGAACAGCGTCACGACGATCAGCCCGAGCAGGGCGGCGCGATTGCGGCAGAACAGCCGCCAGGTCTCGCGCCATTTCACTTCCGGCTCGAGCGGTGCTTCTTCGAACCGGAAGAACGGCTTGTCCGCGGGGCCCCTGCCGGAGGTGGCGTCGTCGCTGGTCGCAGACATCAGGTGATCGACTGAATTCTGGGGTCCATACGACTGTAGACCAGATCCGTGATGATGTTGGCCACGATGGTGGTGACCGCGGCGCCGAAGAGGACGCCGAGGATCACCGGATAGTCGCGACGCACGATCGACTCGTACAGAAGGGGGCCTACACCCGGCAGGCTGAACACCGTTTCGACGAGAACGGCGCCGGAGAAGACCTGACCGAGCTGCAGCCCGGCGAGCGTGACCACGGGGAGTGCGGCGTTCTTCAGGGCGTGCTTGAAGATCACCACGAATTCGGACATGCCCTTGGTGCGCGCGGTGCGGATGTAGTCGGCGCCGAGGACGTCGAGCATCGAGGCCCGTGCGATGCGACTGTAATTGGCAAGGTACAGGATGGCCAGTGTGAACACCGGGAGGACCAGGTGGTTGATGATGTCCAGCACCCGGCCGAAGGCGGTATCCGGCTCCGGTATGGAGCGGATGCCGTACGCGGGGAACAACGGCAGGTGCAGGGCGAACAGCAGCAACACGATCATGCCCAGCCAGAACGACCGCGACGATGAGCGCAGCGAGCGTGAGCATCAGCGTGGTCGGCAGGTTGCCGAGGATCAGTGCCGCGACGGTTTCGTCGTAATAGAACGAGTGGCCGAGGTCGCCGCTCAGCACGCGCCCGAGGTACTTGAACAGCTGGACGTAGATGGGCTGATCCAGGCCGTAGCTCTCGCGGAGTTCCGCGGCGAGCTTCGGATCGCCACCGCCGGCCTCGGCCAGCATGGCGTCGACCACGTCTCCGGGCGCCGCCTGAAGCAGCAGGAAGTTCAGCACGATCACCGCGAGCACCAGCACGAGGCCGAGCAGGATTCGCTGAACGATGGCCAGCTTCATGGTGTCTCAGTCAGGTTGGCGTGGCACTTCGACCGCGGGGATCCACGTATTGCATACGCGAATCCCCGGGGGGCGAGACTAGTCTTGCCGCTTCTTCCAGTACATCACGTCCCAGTTCTCGGCGGTGCCGAAGGCCGGGAAGAAGAGGTCCTTGTGATGGAAGAACATGCTCGGTGTATCGAACAGCCAGAGCATGGGCATTTCCTCGAGCAACAGGTCCTGAACCTCGGCGTACAGCTTCCGCCGAGTATCGACGTCGGACTCGAGCGCCGCCTGGGCGAACAGCTCGTCGACCTTCTTGTTGCAGTAGCCGGAGGTGTTCGTATACGCCTGGTTCTTGATGTTGTCACAGACGTACAGACGGCTCACGCCGATGGCCGGGTCGGTCTTGTCACCGGGCCAGTTGATGGACATATCGAACTCCCAGGCCGCGCTACGCTTGGCCCAGCCGGCGAAACCCTGTTGCGGTTCGAGATTCACCTTGATGCC
>JAUIAI010000905.1 GCA_030425615.1 Gammaproteobacteria bacterium | reverse complement strand
CGCGGATTCGGCCACGCGGTATCCGCACGAACTGTCCGGCGGACAGCAGCAACGTGTGGCACTGGCCAGGGCGCTCGCGCCGCGTCCCAAGTTGCTGCTGATGGACGAACCGTTCTCGAATCTGGATCCCGATCTCCGTGAGCGTCTTGCCCTCGAAGTACGCGATCTCCTGAAGGTCACGGGCACGACCGCGCTGCTCGTCACGCACGATCAGTACGAGGCGTTCGCGATGGCCGATCAGGTCGGGGTCATGGAGCGCGGGCGCATCGTCCAATGGGACACGGCGTACCAACTCTACCACCGACCGGCGACGCGCTCGGTGGCCGATTTCGTGGGACAGGGCTCGTTCGTCACCGGTGAGATCCGGCAGCAGGGGGATGCGACGATGCTGGCGTTCGAGGTCGGGCATCTTCCGATCCAGGAGAGTCTGGACCGTACCCTGGCGGCCACTCAGGCCGACAGCGACAACCGGGTGGAGGTGTTGCTTCGCCCTGACGACGTCGTTCACGACGAGGGCAGCACCGTGCGGGCCGAACTCATCCGCAAGGCGTTTCGCGGGGCGTCGTACCTCTACACCCTCCGACTGCCGAGCGGTCGCACGCTACTTGCGCTGGTCCCGAGCCATTTCGACCATCAGATCGGAGAGCACATCGGGATCCGGTTCGCGGCCGACCACGTGGTGACGTTTCCGATCTGACCGGGCGCAGGCGCCCTGGCATTGCCGTTACCTCAGGAGACCCGACGCTGTGGCAGGGTCATCGCCGCCGGCACGACGCGGCGCAGCTTTCCCCGACGGAACAGATCGGCCAGCTCCGACATGGGTCGCGACACGGCCCGCCGGTCGGGCGTGCGCACGAGTATCACCACTGTCCGGCGCGCGTTGATCCAGGCAACCTTGAGCTGCATCGGGCGCTTGCTCCTCGCCCGGTACTCCAGCCATTGCCCGGCTCTGAGCTGACTGAACTGCTGACTGGCACGGGCATTGGAGTAAGCCGGCATTTCCGGGAAGTCGTCCAGCACGACCTCTTCGACCAGGGTCAGGAGCCTGTCGGACCCCGCGTCGTCATTGCTCGCCGTTCCCGGCTCGTCAGACACCCGGCCGATACGCGTGGGCTGGCCGTTGCCCGAGCCCGTGGCCCGCGTCCCCGCTCCGGTGTCGGCAGCGACGGTCGTCGCCGGGGGGCCGCCGCTCTGCCGCTCCGACGGATGATGCCCGGCGGTCTCACCGGACTCCGCCGGTTCGCGGCTCCCGGCTGCCCCGACGGGTTCGCCGTGGGGCCGTCCGACGGACCGGACCCTGGCCTCGAGCGACGCAATGCGTTGATCGAGCACGGGAACCGCTCCGACGTCGTAATAGGTGGCCCCCGGACCCTCCGCCCCGGCGCCGCTTGCGCCCGGGGCCTCGTCGGTGTCCGGACGGCGCGCATGGGTCACACCGGCCCTGGATTCCTCGCGCCCGCCGCGTTGCAGGCGTCGGAGGTGGATCAGGAACAGTTCGTCGAAGAACGCCTGATGGCTCTCCGGTCGGACACCGATCTCGCGCATTCCTCCGTGCAGACGCTCGATCAGGGCCGGGATCCGCGCGGCCAGCGCGGCACGGTCGCCGTGATGAGAGCGCTCGTCGACACTTTGAAGCAGCTGATCGACGACTTCGAAGGCCCTTCTGAACGCCGCGCTTTCCTCGCCGTCGCGCAAGGCCGTCGTTCGCAACACGCGCAACCAGACCTCCGACAGGAAGGCATGAACGGTGTCGGGAATGACACGTTCATGCGTGCTGCGCTCCAACCGGGCACTGATGTTCTCCG
>JAUIAI010000024.1 GCA_030425615.1 Gammaproteobacteria bacterium | reverse complement strand
TGATCTCCAGCCCGTCCAGTGTCTTGGCCGTGCGGTAGGCCTCGAGTGCCTCGTCGTGCGCGATGCCGAATTTGTTCTCCCGCAGACCGGTCGAGATGTAGGGGTGCGTACGGGCATCCACGTCCGGGTTGACCCGGATCGAGACCGGTGCCTTCAGCCCCAGGCCGCGGGCGACGGCGTCGAGCCGGTGCATCTCCGACAGCGATTCGACATTGAAGCAGCGCACGCCGGCGCGCAGCGCGGCCTGCATCTCGGCGGTGCGCTTGCCTACCCCGGAGAAAACGACGGAAGCAGGGTCGCCGCCGGCAGCGAGCACCCGCTGCAGTTCTCCACCGGAGACGATGTCGAAGCCGGCGCCCTCGCGGGCGAGTGCATCCAGCACGGCGACATTCGAATTGGCCTTGACCGCGTAGTGCACGACGACGCCGCCTCCCGGTACCGCGTCCGCGAAGCCGCGATAGGCGTCGCGCAGCGCCCGACGGGAATAGACGTACAACGGCGTTCCATGGCGCTCGGCCAGGTCGCGCAGCGAGACGTCTTCGACGAACAGCGTGCCGTCACGGAGGTGGAAGGGCGACGTGCCGCCGGCACGGGATTCGGACCTCATCGGCGCTTCTCGCTTCCGGGGCGTTCGGCCGCCGGCTGTGCGCCGTCGTCGGCCGCGGCGGGTGCCGGCCCGGGGGTCGGCAGCACCAGCGGACCGCGTTGTCCGCAGGCGGCGAGTAGGCTGAGCGAGACGGATAGAATCGCAATGAGTGCGCGGGTGCCGGGCATTGGGTGCGGCTCTCGGTTTGCCAGTAAGGGAGACGGGCCGGCGGATCCGGCGTCGTTCGGTGATTCGAGCGTGAAGACGCCATTGCGTCCCCTGCTTCGAAGAGCCGCTAGTTTACGGGACCCCTGACCAAGATGAGCGAACACGATTTCCTCGGCCGTTGCGAGGCCGTGCTGGACCGGATCGAGACCGCACTGGACGAACTCGAGCTCGACCTGGACTGCGAACGGAGCGGACACGTGCTCGAGATCGTCTTCGACGACGACTCGCGCATCGTGATCAACGGCCAGGTTCCCATGCGTGAGATCTGGCTGGCCTCGCCTGCGGGTGCCCACCATTTCCGCGAGCAGGACGAAGGCTGGGTCGACACGCGCAGCGGCGAGCGGCTGTCGCTCGTGCTCTCGCGGGCCGTGTCCCGCCAGGGCGGAAGGGCGGTGGAACTCGCCGTCGGCTGAAGACGCCGGCTGCGCACCCGGCCCCGCCGTTCGGGCCCCCCGGTCAGAACAGCTCGTTGCGGACCTTCTCGGCGTCGCTGCTTCGTTCCACCCCGGTCGTCAGGCCTCCCTCGTTCATGCCCACGCTTCGGATACCGACCTCCGGAGTGACCGCGGACAGGTAGAGCTCGCCGTCGATTCGCACCACGCCCGGTGGCGGGCGCAGCCTGGCCTCAGGCACGTCCGCGAGAGCGGCCTTCATGTAGTCGATCCAGACGGGCAGCGCCAGGCCGCCGCCCGTCTCGCGCACCCCCAGTTCGCGCGGCTGGTCGAAGCCCACCCAGGCCGTGGCCGCGATGGTGGGCTGATAGCCGACGAACCAGGCGTCGAAGGAGTCGTTCGTCGTACCGGTTTTCCCGCCCAGGTCGGGGCGGTTGAGTGCCTTGCGTGCGCTGTAGCCCGTGCCTCTGCGCACCACCTCGCGCAGCATCGAATCCATGATGTAGGCGTTTTCGGCGTCGATGACACGATTCGACTCGTCGCCGGAAATCTTCGGATCGGCGACCACCACCGGATTGCCCTGGGCGTCGGTGATGTGCGAGATCAGATACGGATCGACGCGGTACCCGCCGTTGGCGAACACGGAGATGCCGGTCGTCATCTGAAGGGGCGAGACCAGGCCGGCGCCCAGGCCGAGCGTGAGCACGGGCGGCTGGCGGTCACGGTCGAAGCCGAAGCGGGTGACGTAATCCCGCGCGTACTGTCCGCCGATTCGCTGCATCACCCGGACCGATACGAGGTTCTTCGAGCGGGCCATGGCCGTGCGCAGCGTCATCGGCCCTTCGAAACGGCCGTCGAAGTTCTTGGGCTCCCAGAGGCGTGGCCCCTCGTCGGGGATCTCGTCGATCAGGGAGATGGGGGCGTCATTCACCACGGTGGAGGGCATGAAGCCCCGCTGCAGGGCTGCCGAGAATACGAAAGGCTTGAAGCTCGATCCGGGCTGGCGGAGCGCCTGGGTGACCCGGTTGAACCTGTTGTTCTCGAAATCGAACCCGCCGACCATGGCGCGAATCGAGCCGTCGTGCGTGTTCATGGCGACGAAGGCCCCCTGGACCTCCGGCTTCTGCGTCAGGTGAAAGCCGTCTTCTTCCTCGACGATGCGCACCACCGCACCCGGGGTCAGGCGGATCGCTTCATCCGCCTTGCGGCCGATGGCCTCGGTCACCAGTTCGAGGCCGCTGCCCGTGATCTGGATGAGATCGCCCTGGCCGCGCCAGACGGTGACGCGCTTGCCGGTGACTTCGACGACCACGGCGGCCAGCAGGCCTTCGACATCGCCGGCCTCGTCCACGGCATCGAGGATCTGCTGGCGGACGGTGTCAGGGTCGGAACCGAGTTCGAGCCGCTTCTCCGGACCGCGGTACGGATTGCGGCGTTCGTAGGCCAGGATACCGTCGCGCAGGGCGAGGTTGGCCACGCGCTGGTCTCGCGAATGGACTGTGGTGATCACGTTCAGTCCCGCCGAGTAGGCGGTGTTGCCGTACAGGTCGTAGACCATCTGACGTGCGAGTTCGGCCACGTACGGTGCCAGATCCGAGTAGCTCGGCTTCGGTCGGGCGTAGACGAGCTTCTGCTCCAGCGCCGCATCGTGCGTGGCTCTGTCGATGAAGCCGTTCTCGAGCATCCGCCTCAGCACGTAGTGCTGCCGCTGCACGGCGCGCGGTTCGTTGACCAGCGGGTTGTACGCCGACGGCGCCTTGGGCAGGCCCGCGAGCATTGCCGCTTCGGCGACGCTGACTTCGGCCAGGCGCTTGCCGAAGTAGGTCTGCGCCGCGGCGTCGAAACCGTAGGCGTGCTTGCCGAGGAAGATCTGGTTCACGTAGCGTTCGAGGATGTCTTCCTTGCTGAGGGCCTCCTCGATCCGCATCGAGAGCAGTATCTCGGCGATCTTGCGCGGGTAGGTCCGCTCGTTGCTCAGGAAGAACTCGCGCGCCAGCTGCATCGTGATGGTGCTGGCGCCCTGCGCGGTACCGCCGGCGCGCAGATTCGCCAGGGCGGCCCGTAGCGCACCGACGAAGTCCACGCCCGAATGCTCGAAGAAACGCGCATCCTCGGCCGCGAGGATCGCATCGCGCACGTGGGCGGGGATCATTCGGTAGGGAACGTAGCTTCGGCGCTCCTCGCCGAACTCGCCGATCTGCACGCCGTCGATCGTGTAGATGCGAAGTGGCATGCGCGGCTGGTAGTGCAGCAACGGGTCGAGGGAGGGCAGACGGTCGTTCGCGAGAACGATCACGAGCACGGCGGCGAGCAGGCCGCTCAGGCCGACGACGAGCGGCAGGCCGATCAGCCAGCCGAGCACACGCACGGCCGAGACGCCGCGCTGGCGTCGGGGGAAGAGGGAGGGCATCGGCACCAGTCTTTAGGAGTCTGTCGGAGTGGGGACTCCTGGCTCATCGCGCCGAGCGACTCGGCGCAGGGGCCGCTCATTATAGGCGTAACGCCGTCCGACGGCCCGCGTCAGCCGTACACATGGCGACGGTTATCGCAGGCCCGTGGCGGTGCGGGTGACCGGTTGCCGTCGAATGCCGGAATCGCGTCGGCATTTTCGCAACTTCGGACACCGTGATACCGCTCGAAACACGGGCCGGGTGGCGCCGCCTGTCCGTGACGAAGTGCCGCAACCGCCGATTTCCCGACCCCATCCAACGAATGGTCGCATCAAGGCGACAGATGGTCGGTGGACCGGGTGTCACTGATGCCAAAAATCTTTACAGTGAGTCGAGCGGCTGGCTACGATTGAAGCGATTTATTGAAACTGATCGTAAGCCATTATTAGATAAAGATTTTCTCCAGAGGTGCGTGTGGCACTCTCGTTATCGGCCCTGTTCTCCAAGAAGGCCCCTCCACTGGTTGGTGTGGACCTGAGCTCCTCGAGTGTCAAGCTGGTCGAACTGGGTCAGGGTGAGCGCCTGCCCATGAAGCTTTTGCGCTACGCGATCGAACCGGTCGAGCGTGGTGCCATTGTCGACGGCGCGATCGAAAAACCCGAGGCTGTTGCGGATTCACTACGAACTGCGCTCGGCAAGGCGGGCTTCAAGGCCAAGCAGGTGGCGCTCGCATTGCCGTCGGCCGCCGTGATCACCAAGAAGATCCTGCTGGCCGGGGACCTGAGAGACGAGGACTACGAAGTCCAGGTCGAGAGCGAGGCCAGCCAGTACATCCCGTTTCCGATCGAAGAGGTCAATCTGGACTTCCAGATCCTGGGTCAGGCCGAGAACTCTCCCGAGGAGGTCGAGGTGCTGCTGGCCGCGTCCCGTCGCGAGAAGGTGGAGGACCGCGTCTCCATCGCGGAGATGGCGGGGACCGAACCCGTGGTCATGGATGTCGAGCCGTACGCGATCCGCGCGACCCTGGATCACGTCACGGCCTTCCTGCCCAACGGCGGCCAGGGCCAGATCGTGGCTGTCGTGGTCATCGGTCAGAACGCGACCTATGTCTCCATCGTGCTCAACGGCCAGACCATCTTCGAGCGTGAACAGTCGCTTGGCGGAAACCAGCTCACCCAGGACATCGTCCGGATGTACGGGGTGACCTACGAAGAGGCCGAGCACAAGAAGCGTACCGGCGACCTGCCCGATTCCTACGACGAGGAGATCCTGCGTCCGTTCGTGCAGCAGGGGGCGATGGACATCAGCCGTACGCTGCAGTTCTTCTTCACTTCCACGCCTTATTCCCGGGTCGACCAGATCTACCTGGCCGGTGGTTCCGCGGTGTTGCCCGGATTCGCGCAGGAGGTCGCCCAGCAGACCCAGGTTCCGACCGAGTTGTTCTCGCCCTTCCAGGGCATGGAAGTCGACGACTCGATCAGAGAGACCCAGCTTCGCACCGATGCGCCGGCTCTGCTGGTGGCGACGGGCCTGGCGATGCGGAGATTCGACGCATGATTCGCATCAATCTCTTGCCGCATCGGGAGATGCGGCGGCAGCAGCGCAAGAAGGAATTCAACGTCCACGCCGGAATCGTCGCCGCGATCGGCGTCGGCATCGCGTTCGGCGTCGGCATGCTGATCAATTCGCAGATCGACGCACAGGAAACGCGCAACCGGTTCATTCAGACGCGGATCGCCGACCTGGACGCCCAGATCAAGGAGATCGCGAACCTCGAAGAAGAAATCGAGTCACTTCGCGCCCGCCAGGAGTCCGTGGAGCAGTTGCAGAGCAACCACAAGATCCCGGTTCACATGATGTACGAACTCGTTGAGGTCGTGCCGGAGGGCGTCTACCTGACGCGGCTGTCACAGAACGGCAGCCTGGTCTCCCTGACCGGGCGTGCGCAGACGACCGAGCGCATCGCCGACCTCCTTCGCAATCTCACGACCCAGGCGCCGACGCTGGACAAGCCTCAGCTCGGTGAGATCAAGGCGATCACCCTGCGTTCGGGCGGCCCCACGGGCGGCGAAGCGCGCCGTCTGTTCGAGTTCTCGATGAACGTCGTGATCAAGAACCCCGCCGAAGAGAAGACCGACCAGGCGCAGGCACGGCGCCCGAGTCAGGTCGCCAGCCGGTAACCGGGAGGCGAGACCATGAAGAACATCGATTTCGCCGAGATCAAGGCCGACTTCGAGGGCCTGCAGGGCAAGCATCCCGGGCTCTGGCCGGTTCTGCCACGGGCCCTGCTGATGCTCGGCATCCTGGTCGCGCTCTGCGTCCTCGCCTACGCGCTGTACTGGAAGGGCTTGCAGGAGGAGCACGAGGCAGCGCAGCGTCGTGAACTCACGTTGCGGCAGGATTTCGAACAGAAGATGGCCAAGGCGTTCAATCTGCCCGCCCTGCGTCGGCAGAAGAACCAGGTCGCCCAGTACGTCTCCATTCTCGAGAAGCAACTCCCCTCCAAGGCCGAGATGGACGCGCTGCTCTCGGACATCAATCAGGCTGGCGTCGGTCGGGGTCTGCAGTTCGAACTGTTCAAGCCCTCCCAGGTCGTGGTGCGCGACTACTACGCCGAACTGCCGATCAACATCCGCCTGGTGGGCGGATTCCACGAGCTGGGGCACTTCACCAGTGACGTGGCCAACCTACCCCGGATCGTCACGCTGAACAACGTCTCCCTGACCCTGGACGACAAGACCGGTGACATCGCGATGGAGGCCGTCGCGAACACCTTCCGCTATCTCGATCCGGAGGAGATCGCCGAGCAGCGTCGCGCCAAGGCTCAGGCCAAGCGCGCGGGGGGCCGTCGCTGATGAGGTCGAATCCCATGACGACGCTTACCTGCCCGCGATGGTTCCGGCTCGCGCCGCTGGGCGCGGTCGCGATCCTGGCGGCCTGCAGTCCCGAGGTGCACGAGATCGAAGCGTGGATGGAGCAGGCGCGCCAGGACACCCGGCCGGTGTCGCGCAAGATCGAAGAGCCCAAGCAGTTCAAGAACTTCCGCTACGACATCATCGAGGCCACGGGTCCGTTCTCGCCGGAGAAGCTGGCCATCCTCGGTGACCCGATGCAGGTGCGGGCCAAGGGCGGCATCGCGCCGGACGTGACTCGGCGACGGGAATTGCTCGAGAGCTTCCCGCTCGAGCAGATCGCAATGGTGGGTTCGCTGCGAAACCGCGACGTCAACCAGGCGCTGCTCCAGGTCGAGGACACCATCTATACCGCCCGCGTGGGGAACTACGCGGGTATGAACTACGGATTGATCACCTACATCGACGAGACCGAGGTGCGTCTGCTCGAACTCGTGCAGGACGCCACCGGCGAATGGGTCCAGAAGGAGTCGACTTTGAGATTGCAGGAGGCGGGGCAATGAGATTGGGCTTCGAATGGGCCGCGGGGTGCCTGCGGCAAGCCCGCATCGGGTGGCGGATGCGCGCGCCGCGCGGATCGGTCGCCTCCGCCTCGGTCGTCCCGGCGTTCGCCGCCGCGATGGCCTGCTTCGTCGTGTCCACTCCGGCGCAGGCGCAGAGCAATGCGATCGAGGACATCAGCACCACGACACGTGGCGGTACGAGTTTCGTGCGGGTCCGCATGGCTCAGCCGCTGGCTGCGCCGCCGGCGAGTTTCACGGTGAACAACCCGCCGCGCGTCGCGTTCGATTTCGCGGACACGGCTTCCAGGCTCGATTCGAACCGCATTGCCAGTGACCAGGGTGACATCCGCGGGGTGAACGTCATCACGGCCGGTGACCGCACGCGCATGGTGCTCAGCCTTAAGCGCCAGATGCAGGTGCGTACCGAGACGGAAGGGCGTGACTTGCTGATCTTCCTCGAACAGCAGGCTCCGGCGGCCGAGGCCGGCGGCGGCAATACGCCCTACCAGTTCGCGCAAAGCAACAGCCCTGCGCTCGATCACTCGTTGCGCGACATCGACTTCCGGCGTGGCCGCACCGGCGAGGGCCGGGTCGTGGTGGAGATGTCCGACGGTGATGTGGGCGTCGACATCCGGCAGCAGGGCAGGAAGCTGGTGGTCGAGTTCCAGAACACTACGGTGCCCGAGAACCTGCGCCGACTGCTCGACGTCAGCGACTTCGGTACGCCGGTGAGGTTCGTGCGCGCCTTCCAGAGCGGAAAGACCGCGCGCCTGACCATCGAACCGCAGGGGCTCTGGGAGCACAACGCGTATCAGAGCGACTCGCAGTTCGTGATCGAGGTGCGCGGAATCAAGGAAGATCCGAACAGCCTGACGCAGGGAACGAACAAGGGTTACACCGGCGAGCGTCTGTCGCTGAACTTCCAGAACGTGGACATCCGCGCACTGCTGCAGGTCATCGCCGACTTCACGAACCTGAACATCGTCACTTCCGACTCGGTGGCGGGCAATCTCACGCTGCGGCTCAAGGACGTGCCCTGGGACCAGGCGCTGGACATCGTCATGCAGTCCAAGGGGCTGGGCATGCGCAAGAACGGCAACGTGCTGTTGATCGCGCCCGCCGAGGAACTGGCTGCCAAGGAGAAGCAGGAGCTCGAGGCCCGCCAGCAGATCGCCGAGATCGAGCCGCTGCGCAGCGAGACCTTCCAGCTGAACTATCAGAAGGCCGAAGAACTGCTGAAACTGCTCTCGAGCGAGGAGCAGCGCGTGCTCTCCAAGCGCGGCTCCGTGGTGGTGGACACCCGCACGAACAAGCTGTTCGTGCAAGACGTGGCCGACCGGCTCGAGGCCGTGCGGCGCATGGTCCAGCAGGTCGACATCCCGATCCGGCAGGTGCTCATCGAGGCCCGCGTGGTCGAGGCCGACGACCGGTTCTCACGCAATCTCGGCGTCAAGCTCGGTTACAACGACGTGCGCTCCACTGTGTACAACACGGTGCAGGTGCCCGACGGAAACGGGGGCTTCGAGGACGTCAACGTGCCGGTCTACGGCGCGGGTTCCTCCCTGGGTAGCGGCTATGCCACGGTCTCGGGCAACCTGACGGGCGTGGCGGAACTGTCGTCGCAGCTCGGCTCCGACATCGACGGCACGAATGCGCAGGGGCTCGGGCGTCTGACCGCGATCGACAACACGAACTTCGTGAACCTGCCGGCGGCATCGATCTCCGGCGCGGCGCCCGCGAACTTCGCGATCAGCCTGTTCGGCTCCAGCCTGACCCGGTTCCTGAACCTCGAGCTCTCCGCGCTGGAGGCCGACCAGCGCGGCAAGGTGGTTTCGAGTCCGCGCGTGCTCACCGCCGATCAGACCAAGGCGGTGATCGAGCAGGGTACCGAGCTGCCGTATCAGCAGGCCACCTCCAGTGGCGCCACCTCGATCGCCTTTCGCAAGGCAAACCTGAAACTCGAGGTCACCCCGCAGATCACGCCCGAAGGGAACGTCATTCTCTCCGTCGAAGTGAACCGCGACGCCGTGGGACAGCTCACGCCGGCCGGGTTCGCGATCGATACGCGTCGCGTGCAGACCCAGGTACTCGTCGAGAACGGGGGTACCGTGGTCATCGGCGGCATCTACGAGCAGTTCGAGCGCGACCGCACGAACAAGGTTCCGTTGCTCGGCGACATCCCCGTGCTCGGTTACCTGTTCCGCAACAACCAGCGCACGAACGACCGTACCGAACTGATGGTGTTCATCACGCCGCGCGTGGTCACCGACACCGCTGTCGTCCGATGAACGCCGGCTGCGGCCTCGACACTGAGCTTCCCATGATTGCCCGTCCGATGAACGATATGTCTGCCCGATTCCTCTCCTGGCTGGGCGTGTTGCTGATGACCGCCGTGCTCTCCGCCTGCGGCGGCTCCGGCGCCGGTGCCGGTGGATCCAGCGTGACCGCGACCACCAAGGCGGCTGCACTGTCGATGCTGACCTCCGAGAGCTCGCTCGACTCCGACGGACGCACCAGCGCCGACATCAGCGCAGTGGTCAAGACCGCGAACAACGTGGCCCTGTCGGGCCAGGCGGTGCAGTTCTCGACCACCGACCCCGGCGCCACGCTGGTGGTCATGAGTGGTGTGACGGACGCGAGCGGTCGGGCCACCGCAAGACTCTCTATCACCGACAAGACCGTCCGTACCGTCGTGGTCACCGCGACGTCCGGTGAAATCGTCGGGACGATCTCGATTCCCGTGGTCGGCACCTCCGTGTCGATCAGCGGTTCGAACAACATCGTCTTCAACTCTCCGACCCAGTACTCGGTGAGCGTGCGTGATTCCGGCGGCTCCGCGATCTCCGGCGCCGTCGTGTCGATGGCTTCCGCGGCGGGCAACACGGTCAGTCCCGCCACGGCGACCACCGACGCGCTGGGCCAGGCCCGCTTCGACGTCACCGGTACCGTATCGGGCAGCGACACGCTGACCGCGACCGCGCAGGGAGTGTCCGCCACGTTCGCCGCGAGCGTGTCCGGCACGCTGCTCGCCTTCACCGATCCCAATCTGAACCAGGAGATCGAGGTCAACACACCCACCAATGTCACGGTTCAGTTCGCCCAGAACGGAACCCCCATGGCGGGTCAGACGATTCAGTTCTCCGCGACCCGGGGATCCTTCGTAGGCAGCAACACCGCGGTCACCGACGGGTCCGGTGTGGCCACGGTGCAGGTCCAGTCGGCGAGTTCCGGCTTCTCGACGCTGACCGCGACATCGCCGGGCGGGGTGACCTCCACGCGTCAGATCGAATTCGTCTCGAGTCTGCACAACAAGATCTCCGTGCAGCCGAGTCCGGCGGTGGTCGGGGCCAACATCGACAGCAGCGGCACCAATGCGAGTCAGCTGATCGCCGTGGTCAAGGATGCGAACGACAACCCGGTGAAGGGCGTGCGCGTGGACTTCTCGCTGGTCAGCGATCCCAGTAACGGCCGGATCGAGCCCAGCTTCGGCATCACCGACAGCTTCGGCACCGCGACCGCCTCGTTCATTGCCGGTCCGAACCCCACCGGTCCGGACCAGGTCTCCGTGCAGGCGGCCGTGGCGGCTGCGCCGACGATCTCGACCACGACCACGCTGACCGTGTCGGAACTCGAGCTCTCGGTGGAAATGGCCACCGGCAACAAGATCGAGTCCGCCGACAACAACACGACCTACGAGATGCCGTGGTCTGCGTTCGTGACGGATTCGAGCGGCAACCCCGTTCCGAACGCTACGGTGACGGTGGCCATCGAACCGCGTCGCTTCCGGAAGGGTCAATGGGTGGTCGGGGTCGATTCCTGGGTGCAGAACATCAATATCACCTGTCCCAACGAGGACACGAACCTGAACCGCACCCTCGACGCTGGCGAGGACACGGATGGTGACGGCCAGCTCGAGCCGGGTGCCCAGGCGCTGACCTTCGTGACCTCGGAAGGAGGGGTCACGGGCACCGACGGGATCGCGACGATTCTGGTGAAGTACGGCCAGAGCGCGGCGGTCTGGACCGAGGCCCGGCTGCGGGTGACGATCACGACGGCGTCGGGTGCCACGGAAGGGGATGCGGAGTCCACGTTCTGGCTGCCCGTCCTCGCCGCCGACGTCGCGGACACCAACGTGCAGCCCCCGGGGGCGACCTCCCCGGACGGCCCCTACGGCGTCACCGGCGACTGCGCCGATCCGAACTGACCGGACGGCGGCGCCAGCCGCCGGAAGACCCGGGCCGGCTCTCGCGAGCCGGTCGGCAAGGCCGGCCCTTCGGGGCCGGCTCGTTCATTCGAGACCTGGCAGCAGAGGCGGGCAGCGGCGCGGGCTGCGCCGTGGGGTAACCTTGCCGCTCTCTGAGCAACCGAGGGGTCGTCGTGTCGGGCCCGATCTTTCTCGTGGGCATGCCGGGTTCGGGCAAATCCACCGTAGGCCGGCGGCTCGCGCAGCGGCTGGGCCGCCCCTTCGTCGACGCCGACAAGGAGATCGAAGCACGCTGCGGCGTGAGCGTCGCGACCATCTTCGACATCGAGGGCGAGCGGGGCTTCCGAGACCGTGAGACCCGCGTGCTGCAATCGCTCGCCGGGCAGCCCGACGTCATCGTGGCCACCGGAGGTGGCTGTGTCCTGCGCCCGGTCAATCGTCGGATCCTGCGCGAGTCCGGACGGGTGCTTTATCT
>JAUIAI010000904.1 GCA_030425615.1 Gammaproteobacteria bacterium | reverse complement strand
CAGAACGAGGCAGACGAGCTTCCAGAGGGCGGGCCAGACGAGCAGCGCGCCGAGTCCGCCCAGCAGCACGGCCGTGTACATGGGATGACGAATGCGGGCATAAGGGCCGCGCCGGCAGAGGCGGCCACCCGCCTTGGGTTCCGGCATGACGCTGAACGTGTGCAGGCGCATCGCCGCGAGCGCCCAGAGCGCCAGCGCCAGGGCGGCCGCGATCATCAGGGCACCCGGGACCGCGCGGGCGTCGGGGATCCCGAGAGGCCAGGCCAGTGCGGCGATCAGGATCATCTGGGCGGAGACGAGGGCGGAGGACATGAAGGGCTGAACCGGGTTTCGGGCGTGGGGGGCGGGTCGGAGTCCGTGGGTCAGAGCGTGTGCGAGCCGACCTGCCGGAAACCCGGTAGGCGCGCCAGGACGGCCTCGGGGTCGAGCCGCTCCGAGACGCCGATGACCACGAGACGCGGACCCTGCGCCGGCAGGGCACCCGGCCAGGGCTCGCAAGACCAGCGGGATCCGGTTCCGTGGATCAGAGAGGCGCCGTCCACGGTGGCGAGCAGGCCCTTGGCCCGTTCGATACCCAGCGCCGGGTCGGCCAGCGCGGCGCAGACCGCCTGCGCGTCGACGGTTTGCGCGGGTGCCAGGGTGAGGCTCGTGAACCGTGCGGAGGGCAGACGCAAGGGGCGTGGCGCAAGGCCGCCGGTGGCGGGGGCGGGTGCTCCGGTGAGCGCGGGTTCGAGCACCAGCTCCACCGGAATCCGGCCATGTTCCGCGAACACGACCGGCGCGGTCGGGTTGATTCCGTGCAGCCTCGCGCTGACCGATTCGGCCATCGCCTCGCCCAGTGCCTCGGCATGGGTTACGACGAGCAGGTCGGCCGCGACGATCTGCCGTTGGACCGTGTCCGCCAGGTATCGATCCGCCAGCAGGGCACGCAGACGGTCCGCAGCCACGACCACGACGACGGATGATCGCCGCACGCCCGGGATCAGTGCGACCGATGCGGCCACCGTGCCGGGCAGGGCGACCCCGCTGGCCTCGAGCAGCACGTGCTCGATGTGCGCGAAACGCGTGCGCAGCTCGCCGAGGGTCGCCATGAGGTCACTGCCGATCGTGCAGCACACACAGCCGCCGGCCAGCTGCATCACTTCGTCGTCGCCGCCCTCTATCAGGTCGGCATCGATGGACAGATCTCCGAAGTCGTTGACCAGCACGGCCAGACGACGGCCTGCCGCGTGACGCAACAGGTGGTTGACCAGCGTGGTCTTGCCGGCACCGAGGTAGCCGCCGATGACCGTGACGGGAAGCCGGGTCGTCTGCTCAGCCATGGATGCGTCCCGCAGGCGGCCGGCCCGGTCGGTCAGGCCGTTGCGGCTTCGTTGATCTCGCCGCCGAGTACCGTTCCCCAGATTCGCACGTCTCGCAGCTTCTCGGGTGCGATCTCGGTCGGGTCGTCCTCGAGCACGGCGAAGTCCGCCTGCTTGCCCGCCTCGATCGAGCCGATCTCGCTGTCGAGCTTCAAGGTGTAGGCGGCACCCAGGGTGATCGCATGCAGGGCGTCGGCCACCGGAATGCACTGGGCCCGACCAAGCAGACGCCCGCTGCTGGTGCGGCGGTTGACCGCGCACCAGGCGGTGAAGAGCGGGCCGAGCGGCGTCACCGGCGCATCGGAATGGATCGCGAACGGCACGCCGGTGGCGATCGCCGTGGCACAGGGGTTCATGCGTTCGGCGCGCTCGGGCCCGACGGTCTGGGTGTAGTGCTCGTCACCCCAGTAGAACGTGTGGTTCGCGAACAGGTTCACGAACCACACGT
>JAUIAI010000023.1 GCA_030425615.1 Gammaproteobacteria bacterium | reverse complement strand
GTTTGCATCAGCACTCGCCGCTTGATCCGCAACGCACGGCGTGGGGGCGAGGAAATGGTTTTCCGGCACTCGGGCTGGCGTTGTCACTTTCAGACATGGCGTCCGACAGCCCACACCTGCCGTTCATGACGACGGCGTATCGAGACCATCTGCTGACAATGATCGATCACCAGGACGAAATGGGAATGTGGCATCAGATCGTCGATCACCCCGAAAGCTACCGCGAATTCACCAGCACGTGCATGACAACTTTTGCCATCGTTCGAGGACTCAGGAACAACTGGCTTGACCGGCAGACTTTCGAACCGTTCGTGCAGCGTGCCTGGGAATCGATCAAGTGCCGCATCGGACCGCATGGAAATCTGGTCGATGTGTGCACCGGAACCGGCAAGCAGAAAAACCGGCAAGCGTACTACGACCGCACGGCGATCCTCGGCAAGGATGATCGCGGCGGAGCGATGGCGTTGATGGTTTCGACCGAGCTGGCTTTCGCCGTTCGCGAAGGTTCGATCGAACTGCCGGATGCAGGAGTTCCTTCCCGCTAGTTTTCTGCAGGATGCGTCCTGACGAACCTTGCTCATGCTGCGTCCTGATCCGTGGGCCATATCTTCAACAGCAGCGGAGATCGAGCCGATGATTTCTGTGGATGAATTGCGAATTGACTATGGCAACCTCTGCGCGGTTGAAGAGCTGTCATTCTCGGTCGCTGAAGGCGAAGTTTTCGGACTGATCGGCCCCAACGGTGCCGGCAAGACGAGCACGATGAGAGCTATGGTCGGCCTGCTGACTCCGACCTACGGAGCGATTCAAATTGGCGGCTTCGACATGCGCGAAGAACCGCAGGCCGCCGGTCAGGTGCTGGGGTTCATGCCCGACTTTCCACCAGTTTATGAAGACCTGCTGGTGTGGGAGTTTCTCGACCTGTTCGCCGCCAGCTATTTCATTCCAAAGCCGCGACGATCATCCGAAATCATTCATCGACTCGAACAGGTCGGCCTGAAGGAAAAAACAAACTCACTGGTCGGAAGCCTGTCACGAGGTATGCGGCAGCGACTGATGCTCGCCAGGACGCTGCTGCCGGAACCAAAAGTTTTACTGCTCGACGAACCGGCCAGCGGCATGGACCCGCACGGACGAGCCCAGATGAAACAGGTCATCCGCGACTTTGCCAGAGACGGCGGGACGGTACTTGTCTCGTCCCACATCCTTTCCGAGATGGACGAGTTCTGCACATCAATCGGCATCATGCAGCGCGGACAAATGATCGTCTCGGGAAAGGTCGACGAGATCGCCGCCAAGGTGCTGGGGCAGGCAGTCATCGAGATCGAAATTGTCAGTGGCTCCGAACTGTTGAGAAAAATCCTGAACGATCACGGCATCGACGAGGTGTCCGATGCTGCTCAGCGGAAGTTTGCGATCCCGTTTGACGGAGACGACCGCGCCACCAGTGATCTTTTGACCGAACTCGTCAACGGTGGCGTCCGAGTTTCATCCTTCACCAGGAAACACGAGTCGCTGGAAGACGTCTTTCTGCAGATCGGCGCCAAGGAGTTGTCCTGATGCTCAAACAACTGCTCTTCGACAATCCGCTGCTCGTTCGCCACATCCGGTCGAATCTTCGCCCCCCAAAACCGGCTTACATTACGAGCATCATCGTACTGCTGGGCAGCCTGCTGATGTTTGCCGGTTTCAAGGCAGGCGGACTGGACAGTCCCGGTTTTTATGGATTCTTTTTCGGGTGCCAGGCACTCGCTCTGCACCTGGCTGGCACATCGCAGGTGGCCTCGTCAATCAGCGCGTCGAACGATTCCGGCATCCTGGATTTCCACCGAATCGCTCCCTTGTCCCCGACGGCGACGACGCTGGGATTCATGTTTGGCGGAGCCGTTCGTGAGTATCTGGTCGCTTTGATTCTGCTTCCGTTTACGTTTGCGTGTGCACTTCTGAGCGATGTGGGAATCGTCGGATTTCTGACGTCAACGCTCGTCCTGATCTCGTCAACACTGCTGTTTCACGGGCTTGCCATCACCACCGGACTGGTTGCTCGACCAGGCAAAACACGAAATATCAATTCCGCGTTGGGATTTATCGTTCTGGGCGCGGGAGCGTGTACAGGCCTGGTGAGCGCCGGCATCCCTGTGCCTGGCATGCTGTCATCCGGTCCAGCATTGCTGGAAGCTCTGAACGCCGATGCCCCTCGAAACGCCATCGCCCCAACGTTCTTTGGTGTGGAACTGCCGGTGTTCGTGCAGTCGTTGTTTTATCAGATCCCGTTGACACTGTTTCTGATCGTGGCAGCCACCCGGCGAATGAAGTCGGCAAACGCGATGTTCTTTTCCAAATCATCGGCGGTCGCCTTTTTCGCCACCATTGCAGCATTGTGTCTCGGAGGCGTCATCAATCATCCATTGTTGAAAGCGGGCTGGTTGATACCAACGCTCGCTTACGTCGAATTTCTCATTGCCATTCTGATGATCCTGTCGATCTCGCCCTCGCAGGGGCAATATCAGGGCGGCGCTCGACGAGCCAAACGGATCAGCCTGGGAAGACCGCCGCTGTGGCAGGACGACAGCTCCAACCGCGCAGCCGTCTTCGTCATCGCAACTCTGGCCATGGCCACGGTGCAGGTTATCCATACGCTGGTTCCGGCCCTGAACATCGACGCCCAGCTATGGAGAGTTGCCGGAACGGCCGCCGCCGTCGTTGCGTATTTCGGGTTCGCGACACAGTACTACTGGCTGAAGTATCCGAGACGCGGGATGCTGGCGCTGATGATGTTTGTGTTTCTCTTCTGGCTGCTACCGCTGTTTGTGGCCTTCTTACTCGCAGCAATGATGCAGGAAGAAGAAATGGCGTTTCACGTTGCCAGCCTGTCTCCGCTGTTTGGAATTGGAGCCGGTTCCTGGGCGGCCCTGATCTTCTCAGTCGTCATGGCCTCGATCTTTTTCGTCCTGCTGATGATCGAGGAACGCCGAGTCTGGGAAACGTTGACACTCCGTGAGATCCTCAAAGCCGATGATCCGCTGGACGATCGACCGGCGATCCCGGGCGATCGCCGGTGGGCGTGGAACACCTCGCCGATGGCACCGTCATTGATGAGCGCGCGAATCGTCACGAAGTCCTGGTCGAAGCGACGGTTCTGGTAGACGACGAGCAGGAGGTCCTTGGCGGCCGCGAGTTCGATGAGCTCGTCGCACTCGGCACTGGTGAGCGCCATCGGCTTCTCGAGCACGACGTGAATGCCGCGAGTGAGGGCCTCGCGCGCCCAGGAGGCGTGACTGTCCGGCGGGGTCGATATGACCACGAGGTCGACCAGACCGGAGTCGAGCATCGCCGTGGCGTCAGAGAAGCCCTCAGCCGTCGGTGCCAACTCCTGGGCTGCGGCCACCCGTTCGGGGTTCACGTCCGCGACCGCGGTCAGTTCCAGCCCGTCAGTGGCCTGGATCGCGAGGTTGTGCTCGTGGCCGATGGCGCCGTATGCAAGGAGCCCGACCCTGATCTGTGAAGGATTCGTCATGACGACGGAAGCCTTTCACATCCGGGTCGGGCCCGCGCGCGACCCTTGGCGGATCTACGGCTGCTGCTCCTCCTCATGGCGGCGCCGCTTCATCGCCAGGAAGAACCAACCGGCCCCGGCGAGGGCTGCGGCCGCCGCCCCCCACTGCGCCCAGGGGGCCATCGGCTGAGCCGGATCGGACGCCGGCGCCACGGATGCTGCTGCGACAGCCGTGGGCGTCGCAACGGCGGCACTGGTGACCGAGGACTGGACCGGATCGGTCCACGCGACGCGGTACGTGATGTCGGAGGCGGACGGCACGGTGTCCTGCTTGTGATCGGTCACACGGTGCTCGCCACGAACTCCAGAGGTGCTGACCGTGGCTGGAGCAGCCGAAGCCGTCTTCGTGTGGTCGATGTCGCGCTCGTCAGGGTCGTAGGCCTCCGATGCCGCAGAGGCCGCAGGCGTCGGGATCGGCGAGGCACTCTCCGATGGCCGGGGCACGGCCGTGGGCCGAGTCGTCGACGGCTGCTGGGTGGCGGGCGCAGTCGGCACCACCGGCGCGATCACGTCGCTGCCATGGTCGGCGTCGTGAGTGTCGGTGGCGTCGCCATCGTTCCTCTCGGTGGGCTCTTCGTCTGACCCATCCGCCGGGCGCGCGCCACCCTCATCGTCAGCGGGCTGCCGGTCTTTGCCGTCCTTGGCTGAGTCGTCCTTGGCTGAGTCGTCCTTGGAGGCATCGTTGTGATGCCCGTTGTCGCCGTGGCCCTCCTTGTCGTGGCCATTGTTCTCGTGACCGCTGCGGGCCTGACCACTGTCATTGGTCCGGTCGTGACCGGAGGCCCCGGACGGCGCGGCGGGCTGGGCAGCATGCTCGTTGGCCTGCGGCGACACCCACGAGCGGGAGGATCCATGATCTTCCGCCATGGCCGGTGAGGCCAGCAGGACCGGGACAGCAACGACGCTGGCCGCGATGACGGCTCTGCGATGAGCACGGGACCGCAGCATGGGATCTCCTTCGCCGAGACGGTGTCCAAGAAGGGATACCCAACTGACAGCAGCCTGAAACCTCGCCGATGCGTGCGATGTGCCGTCACCGTCTCACGGTCTGAAGATGAGCGCCTCACTGAGCGGCTTGCGATCCAGATCCGGCACCTGGCACTCCTGAGCCGGGTAGCCCACCGGGAAGAGGATGTAGGGGCGCTCGGTCGCCGGCCGCTCGAAGATCTCGGTCAGGAAGCCCATCGGGTTGGGCGTATGGGTCAACGTGGCCAGTCCCATGGTGTGCAGCGCGGTGATGAACATCCCGCATGCGATGCCGACGGACTCATTCACGTAGTAGTTCTTGCGAAGGGACCCATCGGGCATGGGTGTCGACTTCTGGGCGAACGCGACGACGATCCACGGCACGACGTCCAGATACGACTTGTCCGACGAGGTGCCGAGCGGGGCGATGGCCTCGCGCCACGCCTCCGGCAGCCGCCCGCCCTCGTAGTTCTCCCGCTCCTCGGCCTCGGCCGCGAGGCGGATCCGGTGCTTGATGTCTGCGTCCTCGGTTGCGACGAACGTCCACGGCTGCTGGTGCGCACCAGAGGGCGCGGTGTTGGCCGCCGCGACGGCGAGTTCGATCGCCTCGCGCGGCACCGGCTCGGTGGAGAACTCACGGACGCTGCGTCGGGTGTCCATGTGCTCGAGGAAGGCGCGACCCCGGCCGCGCGCTTCCGCCCACGGGAGGTGTTCGGGTGAGTAGCGCATGGGAGCGAGGGTAGATCTCCGGCCGCCTACCCCGCCGCGGCCATACCCATGAACCCGAGGAGGAGGCTGATGGTCGCCCAGATCGCGATCCCGATCAGGCCACCGACCTTGCGGTCCTTCAGGTCACCACTGACGATCACGAATACGGTGACGGACGCGAAGTACAGACCGCTGACGAGGTACGCCGCGGACTGCGCGATGAGCCCCCAGTCCAGGACGACGGCCAGGAGCGCGAAGAGACCCCACGCGAGATTCGCCAGCCCGACCTCGATCTGAAAGTTGTTCCGCCGGCCGTAGTCCCATCCGCCACGGACCGCGTCCGAGCGGTTGAACACTCCGTGCCGGAGGAAGGAGAGCACGCCGGGGATCGTTACCCCGATGATGACCGACCACGCGAGGGTCGGGGGGTCCAGGTTCAGGGTGTAGAAGCCGAGGAAAGAGCCGATGAACCCGGTGACGTAGGTCAGGGACATGAGAATGCCGGCCGGACGTGGGCTCACTGCGGACTCCTGCGGGGTGCTCATAGGCAGAGCATGGCGCAGGATCCGTCAGAGCATGGGCAAGGATCGCCGGTGGCGACCCTGTACCGTTCAGTGGTGTCGAAGACTTCCCCCCAGGCCGATGAGGCCCTGACGTTCGAGGCCCTCGGTCTCAAGCCCGCCCTCCTCCAGCCCCTGCGCGAGCTCGGCTATGAGGAGCCCACGCCCATCCAGGCAGCGGCCATCCCACCGCTCATCGATGGGTTCGATCTCCTCGGCCAGGCCGCCACCGGAACCGGCAAGACGGCCGCCTTCGCCCTGCCGATGCTGCACCGGCGCGATGACGCCGCTCGGGGCAAGGGGCCCTTCGGGCTGGTGCTCGTCCCCACACGCGAGCTCGCCCTCCAGGTGTCCCAGGCGTTGCACCGCTACGGCCGGGCCGACAACGTTCAGCTCGTCGCCGTGTATGGCGGAGCACCGGTGCGCCAGCAGATCGAGGCGCTCAAGCGCGGAGTCGACATCGTCGTCGCGACACCCGGGCGCGCCCTGGACCTGGTGAACCGTCGCGTCCTCAAGCTCGGCGACGTGCGCATGGTCGTCCTCGACGAGGCCGACGAGATGCTCGATATGGGATTCATCGAGGACATCGAGGCGATCCTCGAGAAGACACCGGAGGACCGCCAGACGGCACTGTTCTCCGCGACCCTGCCCAAGCGGATCGACAAGCTCGCACGCCAGCAGCTCAGCAGCCCGGTGCACGTGAAGATCGAGGCGGAGAAGAAGGCCGCCGACGAGGCCCCGCTCGTGCGGCAGACGGCCTACGTCGTGCCCCGTGCGCGCAAGAGCGCGGCCCTCGGGCGCATCCTGGACGCGGAGGATCCCGGTTCCACGATCGTGTTCTGCCGCACCCGCGGCGGCGTTGACGATCTCACCGAACTGCTCTCCGCGACCGGCTACCCCGCGGAGGCCCTGCACGGCGGTCTGACCCAGATCCAGCGCGACAAGGTGATGGCGCGCCTGCGGTCAGGGGCCACGAACCTGCTGGTGGCCACCGATGTCGCCGCGCGCGGCATCGACATCGGCCAGCTCACCCACGTGGTCAACTACGACCTCCCCGTCTCCCCCGAGGCATACGTGCACCGCATCGGCCGCGTCGGACGTGCGGGGCGTGAGGGCACCGCCATCGCTCTGGTCGAGCCCCGCGAGCGGCGACTGTTCACGGCCATCGAGAAGCTCATCGGCCACCCGATCCACGTGGCTCAGGTGCCGAGCAGCTCCGAGGTGCGCAACCTGCGCCTGCAGCGCACGGCCACCGCGATCCGCGAGCAGCTGCAGAACGCCTCCGACGACAGCGAGCGGCTCGAGCGCTACCGCGGAGTGCTGGACGAGCTCACCGCGGAGTATGACGTGTTCGACATCGCCGCGGCGGCGATCGCCCTGGCGCATGAGGCCACGCAGGGCGCGGAGTCCCCGGAGGCCGATGAGGACTCCTTCGACCATGCGTTCAACGACACCCCGAAGCGGCCTCCCAAGGCCAAGGGTGACAAGAAGTCCCACAAGTCCCTGCCCGACGGCGTCCGACTGTTCTTCAACGTCGGACGCAAGGCCGGCATCACTCCCGGCGACCTCGTCGGTGCGATCACCCACGAGGCCAACATCAAGGGCAAGGATCTCGGCGCGATCGTCGTGCACGAGATGTACTCGCTCGTCGAGGTGCCCAAGGCCAAGGCCAACCGCATCGCCCGGGAGCTCAATCACTGCACCATCAAGGGACGCCGGGTGAAGGTGCGCCTCGACCGCAAGTAGGGGTGTCGGTCACATGCGGGGCGAGTAGTCCCACGACGTGACCATGAGGTCGTCGATGCGCAGCGCCACCTCCGTCGCGACCCGGCTCATCAGCCACCCCTCAAGCTCGGTGCCCTGCTGTCCGTAGCGGCCGATGAGCCGCCGCAGGACGTCACCGGCCTGGTCGGCGTCGTCGACCACGCTGACAGTCCCGCGACCCCGTACGCCGCGATATGGCGGGTCATCAGGTGAGATCTCCCAGCCCACACGCGGTTCTCGACGGACCCGACGGGTGACCATCGAGTCGGTCTGGGTCGCGCACCACAGAGCTCCGTCGTCGTAGGTGAACCACAGGGACTGCACGATCGGTCCGTGGCCACCAGTCGTCGCGAGCCGCAGCGGGATGACCGTCGATTCGAGCCACTCCTCGATCACACCGATGTGCCAGGGGCCGGAATGCACGGTGGGTGCCATGGATGGAGCCTGCCATGCCGGAAGGGTGTCGGCGACCCCGATCTGATCAGATATGCGCATGGCCACCGTCCACTCCCGCCGACGAGGCCTGCTGCAGTCAGGTCAGGGCCGCATCGTTGCGCGGGTCGTGGTCCTCGTCGTGATCGTCGTTCCCCTCGCGGTGGCGAGCCTCACCGCTGTGGTCGCCAAGTACTTCGATGGCGACCCCTTCAATCCTGAGCCGCTGGTGTTCACCGCCTTCGGCTGGCAGGTGGCCAGCATTCCGGATGCACCCCGTGTCGACATGCTTGTCCTGTCTGCCCTGGGCCTCACGATCGTGGCGCTGGGGGCGGTCGCTCTGGAGGGGCTGGCGTCCTTGCGGATCCTGTATCCGAAGCGGAACGAGCTGCCCTGGGCGCTGCCCTGGTCACCGGAGGGAGAGCCGCCGACCGTCGTCGTTCTCCTTCCCGCCCACAATGAGGCAGCGACCTTGCCGGAGACCCTGGCGGCGTTGGGCCGGCAGACGTACCAGCCGGATCGGGTCATCGTCGTCGCTGACAACTGCACCGACGCGACGGTGGAGATCGCCCATGAGAACGGCGCTGACGTGATCACCACCGTGGGCAACACCGGCCGCAAGGCCGGCGCCTTGAATCAGGCACTCGCGGAGATCCTGCCAACGCTACGGCGATGGGACTTCGTCCTCATCGCCGACGCCGACACGGCGCTGAGCCCGCAGTTCCTCGCTGCCGGCATCGAGGTGATGGTGGCCGATCCCGGAATCGACGCTGTCGGTGGCCTGTTCTATGGAGAGGGCGGAGCCGGCCTGCTCGGACAGTTCCAGCGCAACGAGTACGAGCGCTACCAACTGCAGATTCGCCAGCGACGCGGACGCGTGTTCGTCCTAACCGGAACGGCGTCGATCTTCCGCGCCGAGACCCTCGCCGATGTCGCCCAGGCACGCGGAACGCTGCTTCCGGGCACGCCCGGAGACGTCTACCAGACCGGGGTTCTCACCGAGGACAACGAGTTGACGCTGGCGCTGAAGACCCTGGGCTGCCGGATGACGTCACCACGTGATTGCTCCGTCGCGACCGAGATCATGCCCAGTTGGCGAGCGCTCTGGACACAGCGCAAGCGCTGGCAGCGGGGTGCGCTGGAGAACCTCGGCTCCTACGGCTTCACCACCGCGACTCTGCGCTACTGGGGGCAGCAGTTCGGTCTGGGCTACGGGGTCATCGCCCTCACCTCCGCGTACCTCCTGCTGATCATCTCGGCGCTGGCGGTGGACCAGTGGCAGTGGTTCCCGTTCTGGGTGATCATCACTGTGATCTATGGGTTCGAGCGGACGATCACGGTGGCCAAGGGCGGCTGGCGTGCCATGGCCGTTGCTGCTCCCCTACTGCTGGAGATCGCCTACGCGTTCTACCTGCAGGCGGTCTTCGTGTCCGTCCTGAAGGACATCGTCGTGCAGCGCACGGCCCGCTGGGGTCATGTCGAGCGTTCAGGAGCAGCCGATGCAGCCTGACAGTGTGCTCGCCGGAGTTCTGCTGCCGGACACGATTTTCGCGCAGGAATGGATGTGGTATCTCGGCGCATTCGTCGCGTTCAACACCATCGTCTTCGTCGGACTCTCGATAGGGAAGTTCGTGCCGTGGCCGCCGCAGCCATCGAAGACGACCCTGGACGAATGGCGAAACCGGACGGCACGCAACCGCACGCACGACGACGAGGGGGATTAGCGCGACTCGTCCACCGGTGCGGTGGCGAGCACCTCTCTGGGCAGCCCCCGGGTGAGCGGAAGCCCGGCCAGGCTGACCACCAGGACGATCCCGATGCCCAGGCGAAGGGCCTGCAGTTTGCTCGCCGCGTAGTCGTCGATGATCAGGTCAGCCTGATCCGCAGGCACCCCCTCTGTCTGGAGCAGCTCCCCCGCCTCAGCGACCGAGATGATCTGCACACCATTCGCCGCAGCGTCGGCCACGCTCGCCTGAAGAGCGTCGTCGATCGATTCATTGCCGGTCACCGACGTGGTGAAGATGCCAGCCAGTCCGATGAACACGGCCGTACCCGCGAGGGCCACTCCGAGAGAGGATCCGAGGTTCTGCGCGGTGCCCTGCAAGCCGCCGACTTCGCTGCTGCGTGAGTCATCCGCAGCGGACAGGTTCACGTTGCCGATCTGTGAGATCGCCAGACCCGTGCCTGCGCCGATGATGGCCATGGCGACGGCGAACAGGGTCCCTCGTGCATCGGGGGTGATCGCGCCCATGAGGAGCAGCAGGCCGACTCCGGCCGTGACCAGACCGAGACGAATCAGGGAACGGGGCGAGTATCGCGTCGCGAGCCGTGATCCGGCCAGGGCCATGAGGAACAGCGCCAATGACAGCGGCAGCATGCGGATCCCCGACTGCAGCGCGTCCAGACCGAGCACGGTCTGCAGGTACAGAGGCAGGATGAAGAAGGTCCCGGCGATGATGAAGTACAGGATCAGTTGCGAGGCAAGCCCGGCTCGCAGGGTCGGCAACCCGAAGAGGTCAGTGCCGACCAGCGGCTCGTGCCCGCGGCCCTCGCGGCTGCGCTCCCAGGTGAAGAACCCCCAGCCGATCAGCAGGCCGACGACGACGACCGGCACGGTCGGCGAGAAGCCGAACACCTCGAACGGCGGGGCGAGCGGCTGGATGAAGCCCCAGGTGCTCGCTGAGACGAGAGCGAGGACCACCGTGCCCATGGCCACGGCGGAGAGCACCACCCCGATGAAGTCGAACCGGCCCGCAGCCTTCACCACCGGGGTGTCATGCACCTTCCCGCTCAGGGGCAGGACGGCCACCACGAGGATGATCACCTCGGCCACGAAGACCCACCGCCACGTGAACTCGCTCGTGACCCAGCCCCCGATCAGCGGGCCCGCCGCCGCGGCGGCTCCGGCGATGCCCCCGAGGAGCGCGTAGGCCACTGCCCGGTCGCGGCCGGTGTAGTTGACGGCTGCGAGGGACGCGATGGCGGGGATGACGAGCGCCGCGCCGATGCCCTCGATGATCGACCAGCCGATGAAGAGCATCCCGAAGCCGGTGGCCAGGGCCGTGATGAGTGAGCCGATCGCGTAGATCACCGATCCGATCACGAAAGCTCGGCGCCGGCCGATGCGCGCCCCCAGCCCGGCCCCGGCGAGCATGAGCGCTGCCATGGTGAGGGTGAACGTGGCGATGGCCAGCTGCATCGAGCTGACCGTGGTGTCCAGATCAGCGACGACCGCCGTGATCGACACGTTCATCACCGTGCCGTCGATCACCATGACGAACTGGGCGAGTCCGAGCACCAGGATCGGCAGCCACTTGCGCATGATGTGAGGGTAGAGGGCGGGGGACCTGCGCTGCTACGTTCACGGAATGTCGGATGACCACAACCTGACCGCCGCCTCGGTCACTGCGGAGACCGCTGCCCTGACCCTCTCGTCGTTCACCTTGAGTGAGGCCCTGAGACTCGGAGCGATCGTGCAATCCCATGCTGAACGCGACGCTCTGCCGATCATCATCCAGGTGCGGCACGGACGCCGCATCGCGTTCATGGCGGCGATGCCCGGCTCGTCGTACCAATCCGAGGGCTGGATCCAGCGCAAGGCAGCCGTCGTCGAGCGATTCGAGGCGTCGACCCTCTACATGAAACTCCGCTACCTCGAGCGTGGGACGACGTTCAACGAGGCGACCGGTCTGAGCGAGTTGGAGTACGCCGCGCACGGCGGAGGCATGCCGATCTCGGTCGCGAATGTCGGGATCGTGGGCAGTGTCTACGCCTCCGGCCTCCCGGACACCGAGGACCACGCGCTGCTCGTACGGTGCCTGACCGAACTGCAG
>JAUIAI010000022.1 GCA_030425615.1 Gammaproteobacteria bacterium | reverse complement strand
TTACTTGTTGCGCTCGGCTTCGCTCTCCAGCTTCTGGCCGCCGCTCTGGATGTCTTCGCCCAGGCCTTCCATCGTGTTGCAGGCGCCGAGCAGGAAGGCGGCCGCCATCAGGGTCGTCAGTAGTTTGGTCAGTTGCATTCGAACCTCCAGGGGGTTTCTTTTGTCAGCGACCGGGCTGCCGGCTGCGCCCGGGTCATTCGGGCGGAGCCGGTCGGCCCGGAACCTGGGAGGGCAATTGCAATCGGCGTGCCTGCGCGCCGCGCGGTCAGGCGGCGGGCGCTCACCGGCTGCTGACCAGGGGATCAGCGCGGCGGCCGGTCGTGGGACAGGATCGCGGTGGTGTGGTTGGAAAGGATCCCGCCTTCGACATGGACGAGGCCGAATTCGTGGCGCGGGACCTGCCGGGATCCCAGCCCGCCGCGCACCTGACGCGCGCACTCGTTGATCGCCAGCAGGCCGCCGGCCGCGCCTGCATGCGCGTGACTGAGCATTCCGCCGTGCGTGTTGACGGGAAGCCGGGAATCGACGCCTCCGCCACCGTCGGCCCAGAGCCGCCAGCCCTGGCCGTCATCGGCCAGGCCGAGGGCCTCGGCGAGCAGGACGGGTGTGACGGTGAAGCAGTCGTAGAGCTGGGCGAATCCGATGTCGGCGGGCTGCAGGCCGGCCATCCCGAACGCGCGGGCAGCGCTCGCACGTGCGCCGCAGTCGAGGAGGTCGTCCGGCGCGGCCACGAGATGTTCATGCGTGAACTGCTCGCCCACTCCCCGGATCCACACCGAGCGGTCGTCGGCCTCGTCGGCCGTGCTCACGATGAATGCGCCCGCGGCGTCCGACACCAGGCAGCAGTCCAGCAAGTGCAACGGTTCGGCGATGGGTCGCGACCCGAGTACCGTGTCCACGTCGATGGGATCCCGTTTGTGCGCCCCGCCGTGCAGGGCCGCGTTCTCGCGCGTGCGTACGGCCACCGGCGCTAACGCGCGTCGGTCCAGGCCGTACCGGTGCAGGTAGCGCCGGGCCACGAGCGCGTACATGGCCGGTACGGTCAGACCGTAGGGCGATTCGAACCACGGATGACTGAAGCTCGCGAGGGTCTGCGTGGCCTTCGCGCTGCCCATGCCCGAGAGGCGGTTCTCGCCCGCGACCACGAGCACGTGACGGGCCTGGCCGGTTGCCACGGTGGATACGGCCCGGGCGAGCAGGTTGCCCGCCGTGCCGCCGCCGGCGTTCCCCGTCAGCCCGATCGCCGGCCGGATCCCCAGCGCCTCGGCGAGGGCGCCGTAGAAGACGAACACGGGCGAGGTGGTGCTGTAGGCGGTGAACAGGGCATCGATGTCGGACGGTCGCAGTCGCGCGTCGTCCAGAGCCCGCCAGGCTGCCTCGGCGCAAAGATCCAGACCGTCACGGCCCGGCAGCCGGCCGATTTCGCTGTCGCCCACGCCGCGGATCACCGCCACGCCCCGGAGACCGCTGGGATCCGGTCCGGATCTGCGCAGCGAACCGCCGATCATCGTGGTCCGGGCGGCTGCGTCCCCGGTGGTCGATGCCACCGGGGCGGCGGGACCCGTCGTCGGCGCGGGCCGCGCGCTCGCGTCGTCGCTGCCGCACGCGCCCTCGCGGTGTCCGGCGGCCGGGGGCTCGAAGACCGGCATGCCGGATCGCGTCGGATCCGAGGGGTCGCGCGGGAACCGTACCCGCAACGGTGTACCGATCCGCCAGCCGCCGTCCGGCTCGTCCAGCAGCCATCCCATGAGTCGGGGGCCCTCGCGCAGGCGCACGAGCGCCAGATCGAAGGGCAGTGATTTGCGCAGTGCCGGTTCGGCCACGTGGTGGATGCGGCTGTGGCTCTCGAGCACGGCTTCTCCCGAGGCGGCCCTGCGCGTCAGCGTGTCCGCCCCGCAGTGCGGACAGCGCCATTGCGGCGGCCAGTGGCCGGCCTCGCAGGACGTGCACCATGGAATCTCGAGCCGGCCGGCCCGCCAGGCGTCGAGGACGGGTTCCGCCGGGCCGGTAGACTGCGGGACTGGGGCGAACATGTCGGTCTCCGAAAGCGGACAACTAAACCGCGGGCGGGACCAGCGCGGGCCCACCGGCGCGGCCATGGTAGCGTGCCGCCGGAGCATGCCAGGAGAGGGAATCCATGTCGGTGAAGACCGAACGCCATCGAGGACTGGCCGTCATCCGGCTGGACGCTCCGTCGCGCGGCAACGCGCTCTCGCCTGAGATGGTGCTGGACGCCGGTCGGGCCTTCGAAGACGCGTCGAACGATCCCGCCGTGCACACCGTCGCGTTCTGTGGCGAAGGGCGTCACTTCTGCACCGGATTCGATCTCTCCGATCTCGACCGGCTCGACGACGGAGCATTGCTCTGGCGCTTCGTCGCCATCGAGCAATTGCTGCAGCGCGTCTGGCTCGCGCCGGTGCGCACCGCGGCCATCGCCCACGGCAGTACGTTCGGCGCGGGGGCGGATCTGTTCGCGGCGTGCGACGAGCGTTGGGTGCTCTACGGCACGCGCTTCCGCTTTCCGGGAGCCGGTTTCGGCCTGGTGCTCGGCACACGCCGGCTGGCCGAGCGCGTCGGCTCGGATCGCGCCCGGCGCTGGGTCGGCTTCGGGCAGACAGTCGGGACAGCGGAGGCGCTGGCCTGCGGCTTCGCGAACGGCCAGGTCGCCGATCCGGCGGCCCGCCCGGCCGCCGCGCACGGCGAAGACCCGGACGGCCCGCCGGTGGGGGCCGCGGTGGGCGACCCCGACTGGCGGGCGTCGCTGGCGCAGACTCCCGCAGTCGGGCGCGAGACGCTGGCCGCCCTGCATCGCGCCAGCCGGGCCGATCTCGCCGATGCCGATCTCGCCGCGCTCGTCCGCTCGGCGGCACGTCCCGGGCTCAGGGCGCGGATCGAGGCCTATCGGGCGCAGGTCGCGGCGGCCCGCGCGCGATGAGCGTCCACGCCTCCCCCCGCCCGGGCGACCACTCGCCGGACCCCGTCGCCGTCGTGCTCGCGGGCGCCGGCGCCTTCGGGCGCTCCCTGCTCGCGCGCGCCCGTGCGCTGCCATGGTTGCGATTCGTCGCGGTCGTCGAGCCGGACCCCGCGGCGGCGGAAACGGCCCGAGCCCTGCTGTCCGATCCGTCGATTCCGGTGATCCCGAGCGTCGAGGGCCTCGATCGCGAGGCCGACGTGTTCGTCGAGGCCACCGGCGATGCCGAGGCGGCGGCCGGCCACGCGCTGGCCGCGCTGGCGCTCGGTCAGCATCTGGTGCTGGTGAGCAAGGAACTCGATGTCATGGTCGGCCCCGAACTGGCGGCGCGCTTCGCCGAACGGGGGCTGGTGTGCACGCCGGTCGACGGCGACCAGCCGAGTCTGCTGCTCCAGTTGGTGTACTGGGCGCGTACCCTGGGCCTTGAGGTCCTCTGTGCGGGCAAGGCGAGCGAGTACGACTTCGTCATGGACCACGGACCCGTGCTGAATTGGCGGGACCGCCGGGTGGACGGGGCCGCCCTGGCCGCCTCACTGGCGGCCGGCAGGGCATTGCCCGCCGTGAACCGTCTGTCTTCGCGCCATCGTGCCGTGGCCGCGGCCGGGCTGCCCCGCCGTACGGTCGCCGACCTCTGCGAAATGGGCGTGGTCGCCAACTTCGCAGGGTTGACGCCGGACCGGCCCGATTTCCACGCACCGCTCGCACACCCGACCGAACTGGCTGACCTCTTCCAGCCCGCGTCCGCAGGCGGGCTGCTCGGCGGATCGGGCCGCATCGACGTCTTCAACGCGCTGCGGCGCGCCGACGAGATGAGTTTTGCCGGCGGCGTCTTCGTGACCGTCGCGACCGATGACGAAGCCACCTGGTCATTGCTGGCCGAGAAAGGGCACGTGGTGTCCGCCGGCGGTGGCGCGGCGCTGATCGCCAATCCCCGGCATCTGCTCGGTGTCGAGGCGCCGATGAACATTCTTCGGGCCGCGCGCGACGGCATTGGCGCCATACCGGGATCGCCGCTGCCGCGGGTGGCCCTGGTGGGCCTTGCCGTGCGCGATCTCGCCGCCGGGGACACACTGGAGATCACCGACGCCCATCATCATGAGATCGGGGCTCTGCGGGGCGTCCTGGTGCCGGCATCCGAGGCCCGCGACTCGCTTCCTTACTACGCCTGCGTGCGACGGCGCCTCGCCCGACCGGTGCCGGCCGGCCAGGCCCTGCGGGCCGCGGACTTCGACGACGAGCCTCCCCGGCGTCTCACGGAGCTGCTCGAGGCCCAGTCGAGTCGTTTCGAAGGGTGAAACCGGCCACCCGCGCGCCTCGACGAGAGCGGTCCGGCGGTTTCCGCGGGACCGCAAAGGTTAGACTGTGTTGAATGCCTTGCTGGATTGAACCGCCGAGCCCATGGGATCGACTCAGGTCATGAGAAAGCCCGCGGAACTGACGATCGACGAGGCCCGAGCGCTCCTGGAGCGCATTGGGCGTCGTGACGAATCGGCACTTCGCGAGCTGCACGATCGACTCGCGCGCCGGATCTTCCTGTTTGCCATGGCCCGGTTGCGCAATGAAGAGGCAGCGGAAACCGTCATGACCGACACCCTGTTCGAAATCTGGAAGCACCCGGACCGCTTTCGCGGCGAATCGCGCTTCTCCACCTGGGTGCTCGGCATTGCCAAGTACAAGGTGCTGAGCACGTTGCGTGCCACATCGGACTCCCACGAGGACGTGGACGACTACGCGGAGACGCTGGCCGACCCCGATGCGGACGTGGCCGCCGATATCCAGGCCCACCAGGAGAGCCGTATCCTGCGGGACTGCATCGAGCGCCTGAACGAGGCCCAGCGGGAAGCCATTCAGCTCGTGTTCTTCGAGGGTCTGGCGCTCGGCGAGATCGCGGGCATCCAGTCGGTGCCCGAAGGCACCGTCAAGACGCGGCTCTTCCACGCGCGCAAGAACCTCAAGACCTGTGTGCAGGAGCGCATGGGCGAGGAGGCACGGTCATGAACACCGGGCATCCCACGACACCGATCGAACGCGACCCGTCCCGCCTCGAGGACGCTCTGCCCTGGTACCTGAACGGAACGCTCGGCGAGGAAGACCGCCAGTGGGTCGAGTCCCAGCTCGCCGGCTCCGAGGAGGCGCTCGCATTCGATCGCGAGATCGAGGCCGAGCTGCAGGCACGCGCGCGGGAGATCCCGGCCGACATCGGCTGGTCCAGTCTGCTGGCACGCGTGCGTGCGGACGGCGCTCCGGCCCGTGCCGTGCCCGAAGCGGAGCCCGAAACGTTCGGACGCCGGGTGTCACGATTCTTCGCGCAGTGGCTGAGCCCGCGCGTGGGCATGGCCATGGCCGTCCTGATCGCCGTTCAGACGGTGGGCATCGGGGTGCTGGTCAACGACCGGGCGGGACATGAAACGGTCACCTATCGTTCAGGGGGCCAGGTGGCGCCGGTGGCGGTGATCCGCGCACTGTTTCCCGAGGAACTGACCGAGCGTCGCATGCGCGAGGCCCTGTCGGACGCCGGGCTCACCATCGTCGACGGCCCGACCCCTCTGGGAGAATACTTCCTGAGGGGTCCCGAGGCCGAACTCGAGAGCCTGGCGCGCCGACTGGAGGCCCAGGGTGTGCTGGCGAGCTGGTCGCTGGATCACAAGCCCATGATCCGCTGATCCGGGATGTCGAATCATGATCCGCGAGTCCTTGCACGCAGCGTCGCAGAGCCCTGAACCGGATCCCGGTCGTCGCCGGCTGACGGCCGCGCTGCTCGGCGGGCCGCTGGCGCGCGGTGCGCTGGCCGCGCTTCCGGTGCTCGGCGCGGTCGGGCCGGCTCATGGCGCGTCGCACGGGCCGCGCAAGGCGCTGGTCATCGGAAACGCGGACTATCGCGTCGCACCCCTCGCCAACCCCGTCAACGACGCGCGGCTGGTGGCGGGCACGTTGCGCGACCTCTCGTTCGACGTCATCCTGCTCGAGAACGGCTCCCTGCGTGACATGGTCGGCGCGTTGCGACGCTGGCTCATCGAATCCCAGGATGCCGCTGTCCGCGCGTTCTACTTCGCGGGCCACGGCACGCAGCACCGGGGCAGGAACTATCTCGTGCCGGTGGATCTCGACATCGTCACCGAAGACGGTCTCGACCGCCATGCACTCGTGCTGGCGGACGTGGTCGAGGCGGTTTCGCGTCAGCGCTCCGGGGTCAACTTCGTGATCGTGGACGCCTGCCGCACGGACCCGGGTCTGCTGCTCGGTCGTGATGGCAGTCGTACCCGCAGCGTCGAGGATCCGCTCAAGCCGGGCTTCTCGCCCGAGATCGCGCCACGCGGCACGGTCGTCGCGTTCTCGACCTCCCCCGGTTCGCTGGCCGCCGACGGTGCGGACGGACGCAACAGCGTGTTCACCCGGGCTCTCGCACGCCAGATGCGGCAACCCGGGCTGCCGGTCGAATCGCTGTTCAAGCGGGTCCGCATGTCGGTGATGCGCGAGACCCGCAATGCCCAGGTCCCGTGGGAGAGCAGTTCCCTGGTCGGGGAATTCTGCTTCCGCCCGGGCGCGGACGGGCGCTGCGCCGGCAACTGACGCCGGCGCCCGGGCGCTCGACGGAAGTCGGCGGCGGGGCAGGCAGCCGTCCGGCGGATGCCCTACCATAGGGTCCTGAGCTGCTTTCGGAGACCCACATGCCTGGCCTGAACCCCGCCGTCGATCCCGACGGCCTGCTCGAGTACTCGGTGGTCTTCACCGATCGCGCGCTCAACCACATGTCGGTGCGTTTCCAGCAGGTGATGCGTGACATCGGCACCATTCTGCGGGAGACGTATTCGGCGCATGCCGTGGCCGTCGTGCCCGGCGGCGGAACCTACGGCATGGAGGCGGTCGCCCGCCAGTTCGGCACCGGTCGCACCTGTCTGGTGCTACGCAACGGATGGTTCAGTTTCCGCTGGTCCGAGATCTTCGAGATGGGCGCCATCCCGGCCAGAGAGATCGTCCTCAAGGCCCGCCAGACCGGCGTTGGCGCCGAAGCCCCCTTCGCGCCGGCGCCGCTGCCCGAGGTGCTCGAGACCATCGCCCGGGAGAAACCTGACGTCGTCTTCGCGCCGCACGTCGAGACCTCGGCCGGGATGATCCTGCCCGACGACTATCTGCGGGCCGTGGCGGATGCGGTCCATGCCGTCGGCGGGTTGTTCGTGCTCGACTGCATCGCATCGGGCACCGTGTGGGTCGACATGCGTGACCTCGGTATCGACGTGGTCATCTCGGCCCCACAGAAAGGCTGGAGCGGCCCCCCGTGCGCGGCGTTCGTGATGCTCTCCGAGACCGCCGAGCAGCGGCTCGGTCAGACCCGAAGCACCAGCTACGCCTGTGATCTGAACCGCTGGCGCGGCACGCCTATCACGCGACGATGCCCACGGATTCGCTGCTGCGGGTACGCGACCAGATGCTCGAGACCCGCTCCTTCGGCCTCGCCGCCGCCGCCGAAGCCCAGCGTGAGCTGGGTCGCCGCGTTCGCGCACTGCTGGCCGAGTTCGGCTATCCGAGCGTCGCCGCCAGGGGGTTCGAGGCTCCCGGAGTCGTGGTCAGCTACACGGGCGATCCCGACATCCGTTCCGGCAAGCGTTTCGCCGGCCTGGGTCTGCAGACCGCCGCGGGCGTGCCGCTGCGTTGCGACGAACCCGAGGGGTTCTCGACGTTCCGGATCGGCCTGTTCGGGCTGGACAAGCTCGGTGACATCGATCGAACCGCGGCGAATCTGCGCACCGCCCTGGAGGCGATCTCCGGAACCCCGGGCCGGCGCGCGGCCTGAAGCCCGCGTTCGCGAGCGGCCGGGTGAATTCACCCCCGCTGCAAAGCAGACGGGCGTCCGATGGACGCCCGTTTCTTCATCGTGCCGGAAGCCTTCCTGGGCAGGCTCCGGAAGGCCGGCGGTGACCGATCACCCTTGCAGCCGGAACTGCACCCGGCGGTTCGAACCGTCGGTGGGCGCGGTGCCGGGCAGCGGTGCGGTCGGTCCCATGCCTTGCGGTTGCAGCCGGGTGGGCTCGATGCCGTAGCGCTCGACGAGCACCCGGTAGACGCCCATCGCGCGTTCCCAGGACAGCACCATGTTGTGCTTGTAGCTGCCCGTGCTGTCCGTATGGCCCTCGATCACCAGACTCATCGACGGGTCGGTGCGAAGCACCTCGGCGACGGTTTCGATGAAGCCGAACGAATCCTCGGTGATCGCCGCGCTGCCCGTGGCGAAGTTGATCGGCATGCCCGCCGCGGGCGCCGCGCCGGTCTGGCCCACGGTCTGCTCGACGGTCGCCGCGGCGCTCTGTTGCGCGCCCGTGGGCTGAGGCTGGTTGGCCGGCAGTCCCTGCTGTTGCCAGACGATGCCGCGCGTGCGCACGCCGCTGGGCCGGTTCGCCGTGTCACCGGCCGGCGGCAGGAACGTCGAAGAGTTGGCGGTGGCCTTGGCCGGTCCGCGTGTGCCCATCAGCGCCTGACGGAGTTCGGCGGCCGTCGGCGGCTTCTCGAAGAAGGTGACCTGTGCCGCCGCGGGCTGCGCGAGGCCGGCCAGACCGACCAGCATGAGGCAGGCGGCCACCGGCCGCATCGGAAGGTGAAGGCGCAGGGTCGAGAGGGGATGGCTCATGGGTTTGCTCCGAATGCTTGATTGCGTGGGCAGTGTCGCCCGTCATCTGATGAGTCGCCTGGCCGGCACCGGAGGTTCATCCTGCCGGGCGGGGCTCAGCGGTTTCCGATCCGGACCTTGTTGGTCTGCCCGAATCCTGCCTGCGGCTGGACGATGGCGCCCACCGACACGTTGGTGGTTCCGCCCGAGTTATTGTTGCCGATCTCGACCACCTGGTTGTTCATCGCGCCGGCCTGCGCCTGCACGACGGAACCCACGGTGACGTTCGAATTGCCGCCGCCGGACGTGTTGCCGATGCTCACCGTCTGACGGTTCATGGCGCCGGCCTGGGCCTGGTTGACGGAGCCCACGCGGACCTTCGCGCTGCCGGATCCGCGGGCGTTGCCGATCTCCATCTTCTGGTCGTTCAGCGCGCCGCCCTGGACCTGGTTCAGGCTGCCGGCCGTCACGTCCGAGCGTCCGCTGCCCGTCACGTTGCCGACCTCCATGCGCTGGCGGTTCAATGCGCCGGCCTGGATCTGCGTGGCGTTGCCGATCTGGACCTTGCTGCGCCCGGAACCGTCGACGTTACCGATCCTGGCCGACTGGCTGTTGAGAGCGCCGCCCTGGATCTGGTTGATGGTGCCGACCCGGACATCGGCCTGACCGCTGCCGCGCACGTTGCCGGCTTCGAGCGTCTGCTTCTGCAGCGCGCCGCCCTGCAGCTGGCGGACGGTGCCGAGGTTGACCCGGGTGCTGCCACCGCCGCTGGCGGTGCCGATGTCGGCCCGCTGCTTGCTGGCGAGCCCGGTCTGCGACTGCAAGGCGTTGCCGACGCTGGTGTCGCTGCGCGATTGCGCCGTGGCCTGACCGGCCGTGAATGCCATCGCCACGGCGACTGCCAGGATAGGGGCGCCGGCGGCGCGGGGGAGGTGGGTCTTCATGTCGATTCTCCTGGTGGGAGGCGGATCAGAGCGGTTCGACGCTCGCCGCGCCCCGGATTTGCGACCGTACCTGCGGATCGCCCGTGTACGACAGCATGGCCGCGCCATCGACACTGACTTCGAGTGACCGTCCGACCGAAACCGTGGCCTCGGAACTTCCCGACAGAACGGCGTTCGCCTGATCCGCCTGGAGTTCACGGGCCTCGAGCAGGCTCGCGCCTGCCTGTCGGACCGTCAACTGCCCGGTTCGACCGCTGGCCGTGGCCGATGCGCTCCCTTCTAGGTCGACGCTGAGTGCGGAAAGGTTCAGGTCGTTGAGGACCAGCTCTGCGCTGCCGCCCGCATGGCCTTCGAAAGTCTCTTGCGCGGCCCCGTTCAGGGTGACGAACGAGGAGCCGAGCGCCTGCACGGCGCGCAGAGGTCCGGAGACGATGCGAACCCGGATGGGTTCCTGGGTCTGGAAGGAACCGCGGGCGGAGACGGTGAGCGTGCCGCCGTCCGACCGAACCGATACCTGCTCGAGGACGGCGGGCTCGGCCGTGACCGTGACCGCGGGCCCGTCGCCGGACTCGATGGAGACCTCCGCCGGCAGATCGACCACCACCGCTTCGAAATCCCCGACCCCGAAGTCCCGGGTGCGGGTCTTGCCGGCGGCACGAAGAACTCCGGGCAGTCCGGCCATCGTCAGCGGAACGGTCACGAGCCTGATGCAGTCTCTGCGGTCCATGTCAGCCGTCCGAGTGTTCGAGGATGCAGATGCCGTGCTTCAGGTCGATGAGCTGGATCGAGCGGCCATTCTTGGCATGGAGCACCGTGGTACCGGCCGAGACCGCGGCCGGACGCACGCCCGCGCTTTCGTAGACCAGCTTGCCTTCTTGGAAGCAGCGCAGCGAGCTGCTCGTGTCGCGGTCGACCACGCGTGCCATCGACTCGACCTTGGTCGGCTTGGTCCGCGGTTCCTTCTCTTCGATTCCTGCCGTCGCGGCTCCGCAGTAGAGCGCCGCCAGCGCCAGAACCGTGAACGGTTTACTGAACTTTGACATCGTAGACTCCTACGCCGAAGCCCGGGCCGGCGACCTGCCGGAAGGCTGCGGTGAGTTCATCGGTGCTGCCGACGGTCGAGACGGCCTGCAGCGGATCGGTCCCAAGCGATTGCAGGGCCGCGTAGCAGGCGATGGATTCGCTCGCGCCGGAGTGGCTGGCGACGAAGCTGAAGGGCAGGTTGCCCGGGAACTGCAGCCGGGTGCCGGCCGTGACCGACGGGTCGGTCTGTACCGGGTTCGGGTAGAACTGGTTCACCTGGCGCCGCTCGTCCACGAGGTAGCAGTACAGGTAGCTGTCGCTGTCGACGGCGACGTCGATCTTGAACGGCTGGCCGGGCTGGTAGACGGTCTCGGGGCCCTGGTCGCCCGCGATGTAGACGAGCGGGAGGCGGTCACCGCCATCGCCACCGCCTGCAGCGGGCGCCTGGTCCGCCTGCGAGATGGCCGGCGCCAGCGGGCCCGGATTCGCGGCCAGCAGCTCCTGCGCCTTGACCTGCACGGTGCTGTGGTCGGCCCGCAGATAGGCCTTGAAGAACTCGAAATCCAGCTCGGTGGACGCTTCACGGCCCATGGCCTGCTGGTAGATCTCGACGGCGTGCAGCAGCGCCTCGTCGATCTCGCCGGTGATCGGCCCGGGATACAGGCCGCGCGCGATCATCTGCTGCTGCAGGTAGGCCACCAGCGAGATGGGGTCGGCCGCCAGCGTCTCCCACCAGTCGGTGATCTCCGCCTGCACGCCGGGATCGGCCTCCGTTGCCCCCAGGCACGTCCAGTAGGGGATCTTCGTCAGCTTGCCGAACAGCTCGATCGTGGCCAGCTCGGAGAGCGTGCGCAGCGCCTGGGCGGTGCCCTCGCTGCGCGCCAGCACGAAGCTGAAGTTCAGGCCGAACTTGCGCGTGTTCACCTCCCCGTCCGCGCCCTGTCCACCCTTCATGACGAGCACCGAGTTCTTGGAGGTGGCGCCCGGGATCAGTTCCAGGTTCTGGGTGTTGATGACACTGAGATCGAGCGCGAGGACCGACCCCGATCCCTGACCGGCGACGCCCGCGCTGACCGCGCCGATGCCGATGCCGATGTCGCCCTGCTTGCGTACCACCGAGTCGTCGAACTGCGAGACCGAACCGCGGATCGTGAAATCGGGCGGGTTCTCCAGTGCCTGGGCCTTGGTATGCAGGCCCACGACGGCGCTCAGCGTGGCATCACGGATGCTGAAGGCCACGAGACGGATGGCCCGGCTGCGCCGCGACATCTGCGAGACC
>JAUIAI010000903.1 GCA_030425615.1 Gammaproteobacteria bacterium | reverse complement strand
AGGCGCGCGACTCCCACACCTTCACCGCGGTGCGGTTGCCCGCCGAGGGACCGCCCACGCGGATGCCCTCAGGGTTGTAGCCGCCGTTGCCGAACGGTGAGGTCCCGTTCGTGCCGATCCACTTGTTCCCGCCCTCGTGGCGCTTCTTCTGCTCCTCGAGCAGCTCCTTGAGCCGTGCCATGAGCTTGTCCAGCCCGCCCATGGCTTCGATGGCCGCCTTCTCCTCGGCAGTGAACTCGCGCTGGTACTGGCGGCGCAGCCATTCCTCGGAGAGGTTCGGATAGAGCTCCTCGATCGCCTGCACGCCGTTGAAATAGCTGCCGAAGGCGCGGTCGAACTTGTCGAAGTGGCGCTCGTCCTTGACCAGCGCGGCACGCGAAAGGTAGTAGAACTCGTCGATCGAAGGACCGGTGACCTTGCGGTCCATGGCCTCGAGCAGCATCAGGTACTCCTTGATGGAGACCGGCAGCTTCGCGTTTCTGAGGTGCAGGAAGAAGTCGATCAGCATGTTGGCTCCCGGCTTGCGGCGCCGTGGGCGGGGGTCACCCCGAATTGAACGAGAAACGCAGCCCGACCACGCCGACCACGATGAGCGCGATGCTGCCCAGTTTAAGGGCAGTGACCGGTTCCTTGAAGAAAAGGATACCGATGGCCGCGGTCGCGGCCGTTCCCACCCCGGACCAGATGGCATAGGTGATGCTCAGGTCCAGAACCCGCAGCGCCAGCGCGTTGAAGACGAAGGCCAGCGCGAAGCAGGTGAACATGACCACCACCGGCACGAGCTTCGTGAGCCCGTCCGACAGCTTCATGCAGGTGGTGCCGACGATCTCGAACACGATCGCGATCGCCAGGTGCAGCCAGTGCACGGTCGGGTTCCGCGTCGGATCCGGAGGCGCCGGGCGGGGGATCAGCGATTATGGCGGGCCATGAACACGAGGCGCTCGAACAGGTGCACGTCCTGTTCGTTCTTGAGCAGGGCGCCATGCAGAGGCGGAATCGCCTTCTTGCCGTCCTTCTCGCGCAGTGCGTCAGCCGGGATGTCTTCGGCCATCAGCAGCTTGAGCCAGTCGATGAGCTCCGACGTGGAGGGCTTCTTCTTGAGCCCGGGCAGATCCCGCATGTTGAAGAACGCCTCCATTGCCGCCGACACGAGGTCCTTCTTGATGGTCGGGAAGTGCACGTCGACGATCTTCTGCATCGTGTCCCGGTCCGGGAACTGAATGTAGTGGAAGAAACAGCGACGAAGGAATGCGTCCGGAAGCTCCTTCTCGTTGTTGGACGTGATCATCACCACCGGACGATGACGTGCCTTGATCAGCTCCCGGGTCTCGTAGACGTAGAACTCCATCCGGTCGAGTTCGCGAAGGAGATCGTTCGGGAACTCGATGTCGGCCTTGTCGACCTCGTCGATGAGGAGCACGACGGGCTGGTCCGATTCGAAGGCCTGCCAGAGCACCCCCTTCACGATATAGTTCTCGATGTCCCGAACCCGCTCGTCACCGAGTTGCGAATCACGCAGGCGCGAGACCGCGTCGTATTCGTACAGACCCTGCTGGGCCTTGGTGGTGGATTTCACGTGCCACTGCAGCAACGGAAGGCCCATGGCCGCGGCAACCTCCTCGGCGAGCATCGTCTTGCCCGTGCCCGGCTCTCCCTTGATCAGCAAGGGACGCTCGAGCGTGATCGCGGCATTGACCGCGAGCTTGAGGTCGTCCGTGGCAACGTAGGTCTCTGAGCCTTCGAAACGCATTGGCAGCATCCTGTCTGTCGGTACAGCGCCGCAGTATAAGGGGAACCGGCGGCGGGCTGTGGACGGCCGATTTC
>JAUIAI010000021.1 GCA_030425615.1 Gammaproteobacteria bacterium | reverse complement strand
TGGCCCGGGGGTCCCGACGCTCGACGGGGCCCTCGCCGACGACCCACCAGCGCATGCCGGCCTCGCCCGCGACGACCGGCGACTCGAGTCGATCGGACGACACGGTGCGCAGGCAGCCCGGTCGGGCGATCCACCGGGCGATCGTCTGGCAGGACCGGCGTACCGCCGACCGGTGCGCCGCCATGCGACGCGACGGGCTGGAGCCTCTTTTCGCCGAGCGCACCGGCCTGCTGCTGGACCCCTATTTCTCGGGCAGCAAGCTGGCCTGGATCCTCGACTCGGTGCCGGGGGCTCGTGCGCGTGCCGAGGCGGGTGAGCTCGCTTTCGGCACGGTCGACAGCTTTCTGCTGTGGCGTCTGACCGGTGGCAGGGTGCACGCAACGGATGCCACCAACGCCTCACGCACTCTGATGTTCGACATCGGTCGCAATGTCTGGGACGGCGATCTCCTGCGCGCGTTGAACGTTCCGGCCGCGGTTCTTACCGAAGTCCGCGACTGCGCCGCCGAGTTCGGACACACGGATCCCGAATGGTTCGGCGGGCCGATCGCCGTGCGCGGTATCGCGGGTGATCAACAGGCGGCGCTCGTCGGTCAGGCCTGCTTCGATCCCGGCATGGTGAAGGCAACCTATGGCACCGGGTGTTTCGCGGTGCTGAACACCGGCCCGGATCTCGTACGCTCCGAGAACCGGCTGCTCGGCACGATCGGCTACCGGCTTCGCGGGCAGACCCGCTATGCGCTGGAAGGCTCCATATTCGTAGCCGGGGCGGCCGTACAGTGGCTGCGCGACGGCCTCGGCATCATCGACCGTGCCGAGCGCTCCGGAGATCTCGCGCGCGAGTCGGATCCGGGCCAGCAGGTCATGCTGGTGCCGGCCTTCACCGGGCTCGGCGCGCCGTACTGGGATGCCGATGCGCGCGGCGCATTGTTCGGCATCACGCGCGCCACCGGGCCGCGCGAACTCGCGCGCGCGGCGCTCGAATCCGTGTGCTTCCAGACCTGTGATCTCTTCGAAGCCATGCGACGCGACTGGTCCGCTGGAGACGCCGGCGCCACGCTGCGTGTGGACGGTGGCATGGTCGCTTCGGACTGGACGATGCAGCGGCTCGCCGATCTCCTCGGAGCGCCGGTGGACCGGCCGCAGGTCCTCGAGACAACGGCCCTCGGGGCGGCATGGCTCGCCGGTATGCAGGCCGGCGTCTGGCCGGAGGAAGCGGGGTTCGCGGCCGGCTGGCGTTGTGAACGACGCTTCGAGCCGGCGATCCCGGCGGCGGAGCGGGCCGCTTCGCTCGAGCGGTGGCGGGACGCCGTGCGCCGCACGCTCAGCCACGCCTGACGAGCTCCGCCCGGGGTCCGGGCGATTCACCCGGGCAACAGACGGAGTGCCGCTCGTCGGTCGGAACCGGCGTTCCATCCGTTGCCGCCAGTTCGTGCGACTGTGAGGCGGGTGCCGCTTTAAGAATGGTGACATCCGGGCGGCCGGCATCCAAGCACGGCCGCGACAAGCCACAGAACGGGTGCGGCCATGGCTCCTTTCCTGCGCGAATCTTTGGGTGTGCGTCTCTTCCGGGATGCGCTGTTCCTCACGCTGCTGCTCAGCGTCACGGGTACCGCCTATGCAACGCCCGCGATCGCTCCCGCGCCCGGTGGGCAGATCAGCGCGCAACCGGAACTCATCGAGCAGATCGTCGTCTATCGGAGGGAGCTCACCGCACAAGGCGTGAAGCCCTCGACCGGTGACGACTCGACAGACCCCGAAGACGACAAGGCCTCGAGTGGCGCGATTGCATCCGCGGCCACGGTGTCACGCTTCGCGACGCCGCTGCGGCTGACGCTGCCTGCACCGATGACCGAGGCTCAGGCGCGCGCATGGGCAGCCCTTCAATTCGATCCCGGTGAACTCGAGGGCGTGTTGCCGGACCGCCGTCTTCGCTCGCACGGGAGCATCGCCACGAACGACAGTCTTGCCTACGTGCTCTGGAACCTCGCCGCCGGAGACCCTGGCACGACCAACACCGAGCCGGTCTGGCCGTCAGGCCGGGGAACGGGCGTACGCGTTGCCGTGCTCGATACCGGCCGGGTCGATCATCCGGACATGCAGGGGGTCTGGGTCGGAGGCTACGATTTCATCGCCAGCAGCGACAACGCCGGCGACGGAGACGGCCGTGACGCGGATCCGACCGACACGATGAGTTGCATCGACGGCGGATCGCCGGTCAGCGGCAGGCCGCACGGCCTTCACGTGGCGAGCATCATTGCTGCGCGAATGGGCAACAACGAAGGGCTGGCGGGTGTCGCCCCGGAGGCCGGCATCGTGCCCGTGCGCGTGATCAGCTCCTGCGGCGGCTTCCTCAGCGACGTCCTGGACGCGATGCGATGGGCCGTAGGTCTGCCCGTGTCGGGCGTGCCGGCCAATCCGAATCCGGCCAGGATCCTGAACCTGAGCCTGGGCACCACGAGCCCGGGCGCCACCTGTGACGGCACCACCCAGGCAATCGTCAACGAGGTGCTCGGCACCGGTGCGACGATCGTCGTCAGCACCGGCAACGACGGTGCGGACACGATCACCGTGCCTGCCGCCTGCCAGGGAGTGATCGCCGTGGCCGCGGCGTCCAAGACCGGCAAGCGCACGGGGTACTCGAATGCCGGAGCCGGAACCACCCTGACCGCCGCCGGGGGCGGGTGTGCATCGGACGCGCCGGCGGGCTGTTCGAGCGATGCCTACAACTATGTGGCGATCGCCCATCACGACGGTTCGAACCCAGGTTATCTGATGGGCTCGGGGACCAGCTATGCAGCGCCGCATGTCGCCGGCGCGGCCGCCTTGCTGCTCGAACGCGACGGCAGCCGCGACGGTGCGACCGTCAAGGCTCTGTTGACCGGCAGCGCCCGCGCGTTCGCCTCCGGTGCCTGTGACGGCGGGCTGTGCGGTGCCGGCCTGCTTGACGTCGAGGCCGCGCTGGCGCCGCAGAACTTCACGCTTTCGGCAACGGCGCAGGATGCCGAGGTCCGCGCGGGCGACGAGGTCGTTCTGAACGCGAATGTCAGTGCCGGTGCGATCTCGCCGACCTTCTCCTGGCAGCAGCAGTCCGGACCGACCGTTTCGCTCAACCTGGAGAACGGAGGGGCCCGTGCGCGTTTCGTCGCGCCCGATGCGGATGCGGTGCTCGCGTTCTCGGTCACCGCCACCGACAACACGTCGTCCTCGCGCACGGCCTCGACCAGCGTCCAGGTCAGCATCGCGCCCGTGCTCGCGCCCGTGTCACCGATCCGGGTCGAGCCGGGTTCCACGTTGCGCCAGACCATGCAGCTCGTGGGCGGAGGCGCGCCGCAGGCCATCGCCGTCGATGCCGCGGCTCTGGCGCGAGGTGTTTCGGTCGAAGGCAACGCCGTGGTCTGGGCCGGACCACCCGCTGGTGAATACACCGTCGAGGTGACTCCCTACGACGACGTCGGCTCGGGCGTGCCCGTCGACCTTTCCATCGAGGTCAGCGCGCAGAGCAAGGACGGCGGCGTCGACGCATCCCAGAATCCGACGGGTGGCGGCGGCGGTCTGGTGGGCTGGCACGGAGCCGTTCTGTTGCTGCTCGCCGCATGGCTGGTCGGGCCGTGGTCGGGTCGCACGGAGACATTGATGCCGGGCGCGCCGCGCACCCGGTGGAACGAGCGGCAGATGCGTGCGGCCACGCCGGTGGCCGTCGGCGTCGCGTGTCTCGCACTGCTCACCGCCTCCTTCGGTCCGGCCGTTTCCGCCGGAGCGTATTCGGGCGGCTCCGGCGGCGGGGCGCTCTGGGGCGCCAGCTTCCTGCACATGGACGCAGCGCATCTCATGTCGAACCTGATCGGCGTCCTGCTGGTTCAGGTCGTGTTCGCCCGGGCGCTGGACTGGCGTGCCTGGGCTTTCGCTTTGCTCGTCGCCGCCCCGGTCGCGCATTTCCTCGTCGTGGCGCTCGGACTCCATGACTGGGTCGCCGGACTGTCCACTGCGCTGCATGCCGTCGCCGCCTGGGCCATTGCGCTGTTCTGGCTGGACGAACGCCGTCAGGGGCGCGGACCGGGTGCGGGCTTTCTGCTGGCGGCGGGGCTCGTCGTCAAGCTGGTGCTCGATGCAGGATTGCAGGCGCAGTGGCCGCAGGTGGGCGCTGTGTCGTCCGTGGCATTGCATGCCGCGGCTGCCGCGGCGGGACTGATCGCGGGCATGCTGGTCGGCGAGCGCCGGCTCGCGCGCGCGCTCGCGCCTTCGCCGTCGCCGCAGGCGCCATCCCGGTAGCGGGTGGGTGGCCGGTGTGAGGGTCTGCGCACAACCCGCCCGCCCTGACGCCAGATGCCGGATTGCGCCGCCGCTGCGGTCATCCTTGCGATAATCGGTTCCGTGTTCATCCCCGGCGCCTTGCCGCCGACCCGGTCCAGTGCCCGGCATCTTCGATCATCTCGTCGAACAGCGCATCGCCCAGGCTCAGGCCGAGGGTCACTTCGACGATCTGCCCGGCAAGGGCAAGCCCCTGGCAATGGACGACGACGCGCTCGTGCCCGAAGAACTGCGCATGGCCTACCGGGTGCTGCGCAACGCCGGGTTCACGCCTCCGGAAGTCGCCGCGCGCCGGCAGATCGCAGACCTGCGCGCGGCCGCGGTGGCGGCGATGGAGGCCGGCGACGAAGCCGGCGAGCGCCAGGCGCGGCGGCGAATGCTCGCGCTGGTCGCCACCCTGGAGGCGCGCGGGTCCGATCTCTCGTCGCCCGGCCTGACCGACTACGCAGCGGCGGTGCGATCGCGGATCGCGGGGGCCTGAACCCCCTCCGTCATGGCGTCGCGGGGGCGGGGGCCTGCTGCCAGAGCTGGCGGCCGTGACTGAGAAGGATCTCGATCAGCGGGTGCTTGATCCTGCGCTCGTTCGTGATTGCGAACACCTGCTCGCGGACACCGCTGATCGGGCCGACGATTTCCACGCCGTACTGGGTGCGAAGATCCGGCTCGCTCACTGCCACCGCCGGGAAGAGGCCGAGCCCGGTGGCGCCGAACGTCGCCAGGAGCGCGCTGTCCTCGAACTCGCCGATGATCCTGGGCTGCAGGCCCTGATGCTGAAGCCAGACATCCAGGCGCGGTCGCACGGCGGTGTGTCGCGAGGGCAGCAGAAGGGGGGTCCCGTTCAACGACTTCGGAAAACCACCGCGGACCCGGGCGGCCAGATCCGGCCGCGCGAACAGCGCCATCTCGCCGTCGCCGATCGGGTGACTGAACACCCTGAGGCCACTGCTGTCGCCGACCGGGCGGTCGGCCAGGACCACGTCAAGCTTGTGCAGTGCCAGCTCGGCGAGCAGTTCCTCGAATTCACCCTCGTGACACTGCAGGCGTACGGCCGTGCGGCTCTCGAAGAGGGGTTCGATCAGCTCGTAGGACACCCACTTGGGCAGCGCGTCCGTCGTACCCACGTGCAGCCGCATCATGCCGCCGAGTGCCGGATCGGCCAGTGCCTCCACCATCTGCTCACCGAGCAGGAAGATCTGATCGGCGAAGCCCAGTGCCACCCGGCCTGCCTCCGTGAGCACGAGACCTCGCCCCTTGGGCGCGAACAGCGCGCTGCCCAGCGATTTCTCGAGCAGCTTGATCTGGCCGCTGATGGTCTGGCTGGCAACCCCGAGCCGGTCCGCGGCCTTGTCGATGCTGCCCTCCTTGGCGACGACCCAGAAGTACTGCAAGTGATTGAAATTCAGCGGTTTGGCCATGGAGAAGGTCTTTTCAATACGGAAATTCCGAATAAATCATAAGACATTATCCGTTTTATGTTTTTGGATCGGACGTTATAGTGAGCGCATCCGTAGTTGACCGAAGGAGTCGGTAATGGATCGCAATCGTCAGTCCGTAGATGTTCTCGCCGCCGATGAGCGTTATGCGGGCGGCATGGCTACCGGTGCGAGTAGCCAGATCGCGCAGAACAAGGTTCTGCGCAACACGTATGCATTGCTCGCACTGAACCTCGCGTTCGCGGCGGTCGTCGCCGGTGGCACGGCGATGATGGGCCTTCCGCATCCCGGCATCCTGCTGACCCTGGTCGGTTACTTCGGCCTGCTGTTCCTGGTCACCAAGTTCCGGGATCAGTCGCTGGGCGTGGTGCTCACCTTCGCGTTCACCGGTTTCCTGGGTTATACGCTGGGTCCGATCATCAACGCCTATCTCGGCCTGCCCGGCGGCGGTCAGATCGTCGCCACCGCGCTTGGCGGTACCGCGGCCATCTTCGGCGGTCTGAGCGTGTACGCGCTGACGACGAAACGCGATTTCAGCGGCATGGGCAGCTATCTGATGGTCGGCATCATCACGGCCTTCGTGCTGGGTCTGGTGGCGATCTTCTTCAGCATGCCCGCCCTGTCTCTCGCGGTCTCGGCGATGTTCATGCTGCTGATGGCGGGCCTGATCCTTTACCAGACGCAGGCCATCGTGAACGGCGGTGAGACCAACTACGTCATGGCCACCATCACGCTGTTCGTGTCCATCTTCAACCTGTTCACGAGCCTGCTTCACCTGCTCGGATTCACCAGCTCCGAGTAACGATTCATAGTTGTCTCTCTTCCCCTCTACCGCCCGCGGCGATCTCGCCCGGGCGGCTTTTTGCGTGGTGGGCCGCGTTTGAGGCTCGGGTGCGGCGGATCGCCGGGTGGCGGCGGCCGGGCCGGACTGCCTGATCACGGGCTGTCGGGAATAAGCGGACACCCCCGGTGAACTGCGCGACAATGGCGGGTGGCTGACGAGGACGGAGTTCTCTCCGTCAGCAGGCGGTGCATTGCCGCGTTCTTCCTGTTGGATCGTGAGAGGGCAACCGGGTATGTGGGTCGAGGTCGGTCATTTCGCGCTGGCGCTTTCGCTGGCGGTCAGCGTGATTCTGGCGGTGGTACCGCTGTTCGGCGCCTGGCGGGCCGATCCGCGAATGATGGCGGTCGCGAGACCTGCGGCGCTCGCGCTGTTCGCGCTCAACGCACTGGCCTTCGCCGTCCTCATGGCGGCTTTCGTGAACCACGACTTCTCGGTGGCACTGGTGGCCAGTCATTCGAACCTATCGTTGCCGCTCGAGTTGCGCATTGCGGCCACGTGGGGCTCCCACGAAGGTTCGCTGCTGCTCTGGACGTTCATGCTGTCGGGCTGGACCGCCGCCGTGGCGCTGCTTTCGCGTGGCCTGGCCGATGTCCTGCGGGCGCGCATTCTCGCCGTGATGGGGATGGTCGCCATCGGCTTCCTGCTGTTCCTTCTGCTCACGAGCAATCCCTTCGAGCGGCTGGTCCCCGCGGCGATCGAGGGTCGTGACCTGAATCCGCTGCTGCAGGATCCCGGCATGATCTTTCACCCGCCCCTGCTGTACATGGGCTACGTGGGGCTTTCGGTGGCCTTTGCGTTCGCCGTGGCGGGGCTCCTCGGTGGGCACTTCGATGCTGCGTGGGCCCGCTGGGCCCGCCCCTGGACGACGGTGGCGTGGGTGTTTCTGACGCTGGGCATCGCGCTCGGATCCTTCTGGGCCTATTACGAGCTGGGCTGGGGCGGCTGGTGGTTCTGGGATCCCGTCGAGAACGCTTCGTTCATGCCCTGGCTGGTGGCCACGGCCCTCATCCACTCCCTGGCCGTGACCGAGAAGCGAGGGGCGTTCAAGAGCTGGACGGTGCTGCTCGCGATCTCCGGATTCAGCCTGAGCCTGCTGGGAACGTTCCTCGTCCGAAGCGGCGTCCTGACTTCGGTGCACGCATTCGCCACCGACCCGACTCGGGGCGTGTTCATCCTGATCTTCCTGGCTATCGTCATCGGGGGATCACTGGCCTTGTTCGCGGCGCGCGCCACGGCGGTGGGCGTGACCGCGCGCTTCGACCCCGTTTCGCGCGAGGCGCTGCTTCTGGCCAACAACATCCTGCTCGTGGTGGCCATGGGTGTGGTGTTGCTGGGCACGCTCTACCCGCTGGTGCTGGATACCCTCGACATGGGCAAGATCTCGGTCGGGCCGCCGTACTTCGACTCGGTGTTCGTACCGGTCATGGTGCCGGCATTGTTCCTGATGGGAATCGGTCCGCTTGCGCGCTGGAAATCCGCGTCGCTTCCGTCCATTGCTACCCGGCTACGCTGGGCGCTGGCGGTCTCCGTCATCGCCGGGCTGGCCGCGCCGGCGGTCGCCGTTGCGCTCGGCGCGCCCGGGCCGGCATGGCGACCGGTGGCCTCGATCGGCTACTCGCTCGCGTTCTGGATCGTGGCGACGGTGCTGGTGGGCGTCGTCGACACGATGCGCGACGCCGATGGCCGCCTCGTGCCCGGTTCGATTCTGCGCCGCATGGGGATGCAGCCGAACAGCGTCTGGGGCATGCACGTCGCCCATCTGGGGGTGGCCGTGTTCGTGTTCGGCGTGGCGTCCGTCAACAGTTTCGAGGTCGAGCGCGAGTTGCCTCTGTCACCGGGCGAGACCGCCGAGATCGGAGACTATCGCCTGCGCTTCGATTCGCTGGACCGGGTTCACGGTACCAACTACGACGCGCTCAGGGGGCATTTCGCCCTGATGCGCCGCGACGCGGAGGAGGGTGCGGAACCCTTGCGTATCCTGCACGCCGAGAAGCGGCGTTACACGGTGACCGGCCAGCCGATGACGGAAGCCGCGATCGACCGCAGTCTCACTCGTGACGTCTACGTGTCGATGGGCGAGCCGATCGACGGCGACCGCTGGGTCGTACGCGTGCACCTGAAGCCGTTCGTGAACTGGATCTGGCTTGGCTGCGTATTCATGTCCGTGGGCGGCTTTCTCGCCATTGCCGACCGCCGGTACCGCCGCGTGAAATCGCGCGCAGCCGAGCCGGTGGCAACGGGCGGCGCGCAACCGGCCCGCAGCTGAGCGCTCAGGGGGCGAGCCGCTCGACGCTCCAGGGACCGTCGCCTTCGCGCTGGAACAGCAGCCTGTCGTGAAGGCGGTTCTCGCGTCCCTGCCAGAACTCGATGCGCTCCGGGATCACACGATAACCACCCCAGTGAGGCGGGCGCGGCGGGTCTTCGCCGTGCTGTTCGCGCACCGCGGCGAGGTTCTCTTCGATGACCGAGCGCGACGCGATGGGCCGGCTCTGAGGCGAGGCCCAGGCGCCGAGCCTGGCGCCCGTCGGGCGCAGCCTGAAATAGGCGTCCGATTCGTCGGCGGACACCCGCTCGATCCGGCCCTCGATGCGCACCTGGCGCTCGAGCGGCGCCCAGAAGAAGGTCAGGGCCGCCCACGGATTGGCCGCGAATTCGTCGCCCTTCCTGCTTTCGTAGTTCGTGAAGAACGTGAAGCCACCGTTCTCCAGGCCCTTGAGCAGCAGGATGCGCAGGGAAGGACGGCCGTCGGCACCGACGCTGGCGACACTCATCGCGTTGGCTTCGCGGATCTCGGCCTTGCGGGCCTCGTGCAGCCACCGGTGGAACTGTTCGAGCGGGTCGGAGGCGAGATGGGATTCGTCTAGCGCGGCCAGGCGGTACTCCTGGCGAAGACGGGCGAGATCGTGTTCGGCGTCCGGGGGCATGGTCATGAAGCGGCTCTGAGGATGATGGCAATATAGCGCGCATTCCAATGCCCGTGAGGATCGCACCATGGTCGAAGCCCTGAAACGAATGCTGGCACTGGCGCTGTTCCTGGCGCTGTCCGGTTGCGGCTACAACGCGATCCAGGCGGCGGACGAGCGCACCACCTCCGCCTGGTCGGAAGTGGTCAACCAGTACCAGCGCCGCGCCGATCTGATCCCGAACCTCGTCAACACGGTCAAGGGCTTCGCGGATCAGGAGCGCGAGGTTCTCACGGCCGTGACCGAGGCGCGCGCACGGGCCAGCCAGATTCAGGTGAACCCCGGAGATCCCGCCTCGTTGAAGGCGTTCGAGGAGTCCCAGGCACAGATGACCGGCGCCTTGTCGCGGCTGCTCGTCACGGTCGAGAACTATCCTCAACTGAAGTCCGACGCGAACTTTCGCGATCTGCAGGCGCAACTGGAGGGGACCGAGAACCGCATCACAGTCGCGCGCAAGCGCTACATCGAGGCGGTCGAGGCCTACAACCTGCTGATCCGCCAGATCCCTTCGAATCTCACGGCGATGATCTTCGGCTACGACCGGAAGCCGAACTTCACGGTCGAGAACGAGCAGGCGATCCGGAGCGCGCCCACCGTGGACTTCGGACGCACCGCGCCGGCGCAATGATCGTCGGCCGGGCGATCCAGTTCGGGCATGCGCGGCATGCGATCCGCCGCGCCGCCCGGGTGGGCCGTTTCATGGGGTGGCTGCAGGCGGTATTGCTGGCCCTGTGGCTCGCCGCGCCGGCCTTCGCCCAGCAGCCGGTGCCGCCGCTCACCGGACGGGTCGTCGATCAGGCGGGGCTGCTCACGGAGGAGCAGCGTGCCTCGCTCGCGTCCGCCCTCGAGTCGATCGAGAAGCGCAAGGGGGCTCAGGTTGCGATCCTGACGGTCAGGAGCACGGCTCCCGAGCCGATCGAGACCTATGCGCTGCGCGTGGCCGAGACCTGGAAGCTCGGCCGGGGCGAGGTCGACGGCCGCGCGGTCGATGACGGTCTGCTGGTGCTGGTGGCCAGCGACGACCGGCGCATGCGCCTCGAGGTCGGCTACGGGCTCGAGGGGGCCGTGCCCGACGCGACGGCAAAGCGGATCATCGAAGAGCGCATGGCGCCGGCGTTCCGGGCCGGCGATTACGCCGGCGGCCTGCGCGATGCCGTGAACGCACTGGCGGCACGCATCGACGGCGAGCCGCTGCCCGAACCGACTGCGCGCCGCCGCTCCGACAAGGGCGAGGGGCCGTTCAGTCAGGTCGTCATGGCGGCCTTCTTCGGCTTCGTCATCGGCACGATCGTGGCCGCAATCGCCAGCACGAAACTTGGCTTCGGCACCGCGTTCGCCGCGGGAGCGGGAATCGCCTGGTTCCAGGCTCAGACGCTCGGGTTCATCGCGCTGAGCGCCGTCGGTGCGCTGATGATGACGCTGATCTTCGGCGGCGACAGCGGCGGTGGGGGGCGGGGCCGTGGCGGTCTGCGCCGTTCCGGCCGCCATACCTGGACCACCGGCGGTGGCGGCTGGGGTGGCGGAGGCGGATTCAGCGGCGGTGGCGGCGGGTTCGGCGGTGGCGGTGCGTCCGGAAGCTGGTGATACGGGGTTCGCGCCGTCGGGCGCCCGATTCGCGTCAGGTGGCGCGGCAGGCGTTTATCAGGCGTTTGACGAAGGTGTCGCAACGGGCCAGTTGCTCGCGCGTGACGTATTCGTCGGCGCGGTGCGCCTGGGCGATGCTGCCCGGGCCGCAGACCACCGCCGGAATGCCGATGTGCTCCGCGAACAGGCCCGCTTCGCTGCCGAACGCGACCTTGGCATGGTCGTCGCGCCCCACCAGCCGCTTGATCCGGCCGACGAAGCCGTCGGTGGGCGCGACCGACAAACCGGGAAACCCCGAAAGCAGCGTGAACTCGATGCCGGTTTCCGGCGCCAGTTCGTGCATCTGCGGTTCGAGTTCTTCGCGGGCGAAAGCCTCGACCGCCGAGACCAGGGACTCGATGTCGTCTTCGGGCAGGGCGCGGAACTCGAAATCGAGCACGCAGTGCTCGGGCACGATATTCAGGGCCCGGCCGGCCCGGAGCACCCCGACGTGGGCGGTCGTGTGCTGTACGTCGTAGAGGGGATCCCGCCGGCCCTCTCGGGCGAGTCTGCGGCCGAAGTCCTGGATGAAGACGGTCAGACGGGCGCCGTACTCGGCGGCGTTCACCGCGCGCGGCGCCAGCGAGGAATGGGCCGCCGTGCCGGTGACGGTCACCCGCAGCGAGCGCTTGCCCTTGTGGCCGATGACCACC
>JAUIAI010000902.1 GCA_030425615.1 Gammaproteobacteria bacterium | reverse complement strand
GATATCTCCATGCGCTTCGACCTGCCGAATGGCGGGCATGTGCAGGCTTTGAAGAACGTCTCGCTGGACCTCAAGCAAGGGGAGCTGATGAGCGTTCTCGGCCCCTCTGGCTGCGGCAAGACCACGCTTCTGAACATCGTGGCAGGATTCCTTGCGCCGACAGAGGGGAAGATCATGCTGAACGGCCATGCTGTCACCGGCCCCAATGCCGAACGGGGCATGGTGTTCCAGCAAGGCGCTTTGTTCGAATGGATGAGCGTGCGGGACAATGTGAGTTTCGGGCCGCGCATGGCGGGCAAGTCGAAATCGGACTGGGCCGGCAATGTCGATCACCTGCTGGACGTGGTGGGCCTGCAGGATTTCAAGGAGAAGATGGTTTACGAACTGTCGGGGGGGATGCAGCAGCGTGTCGCTCTGGCCCGCTGTCTGGCCAATGACCCCGACGTGATCCTGATGGATGAACCTCTCGGCGCGCTCGACGCGCTGACGCGGGAGAAGATGCAAGGGCTCGTGCTGAAGCTCTGGAAGGAGACCGGCAAGACCATCATCCTGATTACCCACTCGGTTGAGGAGGCGCTTTTGCTGGGCGAACGACTGCTGGTCATGGCGCCCAGGCCGGGTCGCATTCACACCGAATACCGGCTGCCCTTTGCCGATCTCGGCGTGGGCAAGGACCTGCGGGAGGTGAAATCGCATCCCGAGTTCGGCCCGCGCCGTGAGGAAATCCTCGGGATGATCTGGGACATGGAAGAGGAAATCATGGGCCGGACCGAGGAGAGCGCCTGATGGGACAGATCATCTCGGACCTTTTTGGCGAACTGGTGACGCTCTTCCTTTCGATCCTGAGCGCCCTGCCAGCGATCATCGGGTATGTTGCGATCATCCTGCTTTGCATGTTCGTGGTCGGCCTGATCCGGCAGCGGGCGACGCGGACGCGGGACTATACCTCGCTCAAGACCGTGACCTTCGGGGACGAGAGCGCGGTTGTCTCGGACAAGTGGGCGTCGGTCATCTCGGTCGTGCTGATCTTCGTGATCGTCGGCCTGCTCGTGCTCACGCTCTGAGCCGCTAGGTCACCGCCCAGGCCGCCTCGGCGGCGCCGAGGTCGGTGGCCGGGGGGCCGTCCTCGGAGTACTCGAGCAGCATCGCTCGCCAGGGCCCCTCGGCGTCGAGCTTGCCGAGGATCGCGCTGATGCCCCACTGCACGCGATCGAGGATGAGGAAGCTGGCCGGCATGTTGAGCCGCTCGATCACCGGACCGTGCGGGCCGTGCACGTCGAGGACCGTGCCGAGCGTGTCGCGCATCCACTCGCGGGTGAACGTGAACTCGTCGGTGAGGTACGGCACGTACGGACTCGACACGTAGTCGTACACGAGCTGCGCGTCGAGCCCGTGATCCGGCGCGAGGAACCCCACCTCGACCATCTCCCGGGTGAGGAGCTCCGGGTCGCGGTCGACGATGATCGCGTTCATCGACGGCTTCAGCCGTTCCCACTCGCCGCTCGACCAGCGCTTGACGAGCCCGTAGTCGAGGAACGTGACGCTGCCGTCGTGGTGGAACTTGTAGTTGCCGGGATGCGGGTCGCCGTTGAACACGCCGAACCGGTGGATCGACTGCTGCGCGAACCGCCAGACCACCTCGGCCGCACGCTGGCGCGTCGCGGGTCCGGCGGTGGCGCGGAACTCGTCGAACGTCAACCCGTCGACCCATTCGGTGGTGAGCACCTCGCTCGTCGAGAGCTCGGGCACGAGGGCCGGCACCCGCACCCACGGGTGTCCGCCGAACCGCCGCCCGAAGTCGGCGAGGTTCTGTGCCTCCAGCCGGTAG
>JAUIAI010000901.1 GCA_030425615.1 Gammaproteobacteria bacterium | reverse complement strand
CTCGGGCCCGATACCGTCGCCGGGCAGCACTGCGATCTTCATGGTCGACTCCGTGATGATGCGTTGGGTTTCGTCGCGACCAGGCTCAGCCGGCCAGACGGTTGTCCAGCCAGGGCTGGGCCTCGAGCCTGCGCGCCTCGTAGGCGCGGATGAGATCCGCCTTCTGCAGGGTGAGGCCGATCTCGTCGAGGCCGTTGAGCAGGCAGTAGCGACGGTGATCACTGACCTCGAAGGGTTCGGAGAAATCACCGTTGACGGTCCGTACCACACGGTTCTCGAGGTCCACGATCAGCTCGAACCCCGGAAAGCTCGCGACCTCCATGAAGAGGCGGTCGACCCCCTGCTCGGACAGCGGAACCGGCAACAGACCGATCTTGAAGCAGTTGTTGTAGAAGATGTCGGCGAACGACGGCGCGATCACCGCTCGGAAACCGTAGTCCTGCAACGCCCAGGGCGCGTGTTCACGGGAAGACCCGCAGCCGAAATTGCGCCGCGCGAGCAGGATCGACGCGTTCTGGTAACGCGCCTGATTCAGCACGAAGTCCGGATTCAGCGGCCGCTTGCTGTTGTCCATGCCCGGCTGGCCGACATCCATGTAGCGCCATTCGTCGAACAGGTTGACGCCGAAACCCGTACGCTTGATGGACTTCAGGAACTGCTTCGGGATGATGGCGTCCGTGTCGACGTTGGACCGGTCGAGCGGGGCGACGACACCCCGGTGAATGGTGAGTTTTTCCATGAGAATCTCTCCTGATGCACCCGCCGGTCAGCGGACGTCGACGAAGCGGCCGGCAATTCCTGCAGCTGCCGCCATCGCCGGGCTGACCAGATGCGTGCGGCCGCCCGCGCCCTGCCTGCCCTCGAAATTCCGGTTCGAAGTGGAGGCGCAGCGCTCGCCCGGCTCGAGTCGGTCGTCATTCATGGCCAGGCACATGGAGCAACCGGGCTCACGCCATTCGAAGCCGGCGGCCGTGAAGATCTTGTCCAGACCCTCGGCCTCGGCCTGGGCCTTCACCAGCCCCGAGCCGGGTACCACCATGGCGAGCTTGACGGAATCGGCCTTGCGCCGGCCGCGGACCACCGCGGCCGCCTGGCGCAGATCCTCGATGCGCGAATTGGTGCACGAGCCGATGAAGACCTTGTCGATCCGGATGTCGGTGATGGCGGTGTCGGGGTCGAGCCCCATGTAGGTCAGCGCTCGCTCGATGCCTTCCCGCTTCACCGGGTCGCGTTCCCTGTCGGGATCCGGGACACGCCCGGACACGGGTACCACCATCTCGGGGGAGGTCCCCCAGGTGACGTGCGGCTCGATCTTCGCGGCGTCCAGGGTGACGACGCGGTCGAAGCGTGCGCCCTCGTCCGAGCGCAGCGACCGCCAGTAGGCCACGGCCCGGTCCCAGTCCGCCCCGTTCGGGGACATGGGACGGCCCTTCAGATAGGCGATCGTGGTGTCGTCGACGCCGACCATGCCGCAGCGCGCCCCGGCCTCGATCGACATGTTGCACATCGTCATGCGCCCTTCCATCGACAACGCCTGCACCGCGGTGCCCGCGAACTCGATGGCGTGCCCCGTGCCGCCGGCGGTGCCGATCTGGCCGATGACCGCGAGAACCAGATCCTTGGCGCCCACACCCCGGCCCGGCCGCCCGTCGATGCGAACGAGCATGTTGTTCATCTTGCGTGCGATCAGCGTCTGCGTGGCGAGCACGTGCTCGACCTCCGAAGTGCCGATACCGAAGGCCAGGCAGGCGAACGCACCGTGCGTGCTGGTGTGAGAGTCCCCGCAGACCACGGTCATGCCGGGCAGCGTGGACTCTCACACCAGCACGCACG
>JAUIAI010000900.1 GCA_030425615.1 Gammaproteobacteria bacterium | reverse complement strand
AGGTAGTTGCCCATTCCCGCGACCGAAGGCGGCAGCGCCTGCGGAATGATTACGCGGAAATAGGTCTGCATGGTCGACATGTTGATCGCGGTGCAGGCCTCCCACTGGCCCTTCGGCACGGACTCGATTCCGCCCCGGTAGACTTCGGAAAGATAGGCGGCGTAGTGCAGCCCGATCGCGATCATTCCCGCGACCCAGGGGCTGAGGTTCAGCCCGTATTGCGGCCCAACGTAGTAGACGAAGAAGATCTGAAGCACGAGCGGCGTGGAGCGGATGAACTCCACCGCCTCGCGTACAACCATGGTCACAGGCCGATAGGGCGTGCGCTGCGCGAGTGCGAGGCCAAGGCCGAGCACCACGGCGATGGCATAGCCGATGCCCGCCGCCATCAGTGTGTTGAGCGTCGCCCAGAGCATCCGGGGCAGGATTTCGTAGGTGAATTCCCAGCTCCATTGCATGGTTCAGGCCCTCCCCAACCGACGCGCCATGACCCGTTCGAGCCAGCGCATGAAGGGCGTCACGATAAGGCGTGCGAAGACGTAGTAGATGACAAGCGCCGTACCGAAGGCCTGCGCCGAGAGGTAGGTCGAACCGTTGATCTGGCGTGCCTCGAACATCAGGTCAGACACCGCGATCAGCGAGACGAGCGCGGTTCCCTTCAGAAGCTCGATGATCAGGTTGCCCCAGGGCGGCAGCATGGCGACGAAGGCCTGGGGCAGAATGATCCGGCGCATCTGCGTGGCCGGCGACATCGAGAGTGCATAGGACGCCTCCCACTGCCCCTTCGGCACCGACTGGATCGCGCCCCGGACAAGTTCCGCGCCATAGGCACCGAGGTTGAGGCCGACGGCGACGAAGCCCGTGGTGAACTTGTCGAATGTGAGCCCGAAAAGGGGAAGCACGTAGAACAGCCAGAAGAGCTGGACGAGCAGGGACGTACCCCGGAAAAACTCGATATAGGTGACGGCGATGCCCTTCACGACAGGGTTCGCCGACAGCTTCATCAGTCCGAACAGCAGAGCGAGCAGGACCGCCAGGGTCGCGGAAAGGAGAAACTGGCCTGCGGTGATCAACGTGCCGTCGATGTAGCGGCCGCCATACTCGGCCAGAAACTCCCAGTAGGACATGCCCGCTCCCGTCTCTTCGGCGGTGCGGCAGGCCGCGTGGGCGGCCTGCCGGGATCAGGATGAGAAGGGATCAGCGGTTGGCGCAGACCCATTCGGTCGTTTCGTCGCCAGGCAGGACCTTCTCGTCGTAGCCGTATTCGGCGACCGCGGCGAGCATCGCCTCGGAGCCAAGATAGGCCTTCTGCGCCTCGTTGAAGGCCGCGACAAAGTCGGCATCATCATGGCGGAAACCGATGCCGACCCAGTTCTGCGTCCAATCGGGCAGAGCGCCGGGGTCGGTCACCTCGATCTCTCCGCCGGAATTCTTGGCCAGTTCCTGTGCGGTGAAGAAGGTCACGGCGCCGCCTGCGGCGCGACCTGCTTTCACGGCGGCAAGGATCTCCGTCGGGCCGGGCACCTGCATGATCTGGGCCTCGGGAACGCCTTCCTTCAGCGCGGCCTCGACGGTGTTGAAGCCGGCGCCAGTCACCATGGTCGCACCCTTGTCGACGAAGTCCTTGTAGGTCTGTACGCCCTCGGGGTTTCCGGCCTGGACGATGAACGCGTCGGATACCTTCGCCATCGGCTCGGAGAAAGTCACGTTTTCGCAGCGGCTGTTGAGAATATACATGCCGCCTGTGATGACGTCGAAGCGGTTGGCCTGAAGGCCGGGGATCAACCCGCCCCAGTCGGTCACGACGGGCTCTATGTTGTCGTAGCCCATTTCGC
>JAUIAI010000020.1 GCA_030425615.1 Gammaproteobacteria bacterium | reverse complement strand
GTGTCGGAGTCGCTGGCCGTGATGTTCATGGCCTCGGCCAGCGACTCCGACACGAGGTTGATCACGAACTCGCCACGGGTCTGGATGTTGGTGAACGTGTCCTTCTCGCGGTCGGGGTGCGGCACGATGCCGACGGCCAGCACCGGCGGCGCACCGGAGAACGCATTGAAGAACGAGAACGGCGCCGCGTTCGGCCGGCCCTGCGCGTTGCGGGTCACGACCCAGGCGATGGGTCGCGGCACCACCGTGGCGGTGACCAGTTTGTACAGGTTGGCGCTGTCGAGGGTTTGCGGGTCGAAGTGCATGGTCTCGGTTGTCGGGGTTCAGCCGGCGGTCTGCAGATGGGCCGCGTGGTAACGCAGATGATCCGCGATGAACGTGGCGATGAAGAAGTAGCTGTGGTCGTAGCCCTCGCGCATGTTCAGCGTCAGGGGCACACCGGCGTCGCGACAGGCCTGCTCGAGCAGCTCGGGGCGCAGCCCGTCGGCCAGGAACTGATCGGCATCGCCCTGCTCCACCAGCAGCGGCGGGCCCTTCCAACCCCGCGAACGCACGAGTTCGGTGGTGTCGTAGGCCTTCCAGCTCTCGCGATCGGGGCCGAGGTAGCCGCCCAGCGCCTTCTGCCCCCACGGCACATGCATCGGCGCCACGATCGGCGAGAAGGCCGACACGCTGCGGAACCGCTGCGGGTTCTTCAGGGCGATGGTCAGCGCGCCGTGCCCGCCCATGGAGTGGCCGAGGATGCCGCACCGGGCGGGATCCACGGGGAGCTCGTCGGCCACCAGGGCCGGCAGTTCCTCGGCGACGTACGAATACATGCGATAGCCGCCCGACCAGGGAGCCTCCGTGGCATCCAGATAGAAGCCGGCACCCGTACCGAAGTCGTAGCTGTCGTCCTCGCCGGGGTAGCCGAGCCCGCGCGGGCTGGTGTCCGGCGCGATGATCGCCACGCCGAGTTCGGCCGCCACCCGCTGGGCGCCGGCCTTCACGATGAAGTTCTCCTCCGTGCAGGTCAGCCCCGAGAGCCAGTAGAGCACCGGTACCTTGCCTGCCTGCGCCTGCGGCGGCAGATAGGCACCGAAACGCATGGACGTGCCGGTCTCGTGCGAGTCGTGGCGGTAGACGAATTGCGTGCCGCCGAAACACTTGTTGGCGGACACCTGCTCCAAAGCCATGGGCGTCTCCTTGAAACGGCCGGCGGGGCGCCGGAGCCGAAGATGGTAGCAGCCGGGTCCGGGGCATACTTCGGGCGGAAGCGGCGGCGTTCGCAACCCGATGTGCCGCCAATCGCGAGACCCACGAACGGAGCCGCCAATTGACCACCCCGACGGAACGGGCCGCCGAACTGATCTGGCGCCACATGGAAAGCGGCGAGCCGCTCGCCTCGCTGCCCGGCGACCTGCGTCCGGGCACGCGCGCGGAGGGCTACGCCATCCAGGCGCGGCTGCCGGCCGCCGCCGGTGGCGCCGCGGTCGCCGGCTGGAAGATCGCCGCCACGAGCCAGGCCGGGCGCGAGCACATCGGTGTATCAGCGCCGCTGGCCGGCCGCATCCTGGCGCCGTTCGTGCACGCGCCCGGCAGCGAGTTGCCCTCTGTCGGTAACCGCATGCTCGTGGCCGAGCTGGAGTTCGTGTTCGAAATGGGCCGCACGCTCGCGCCGCGCGACGACGCCTACACGGTCGGGGAAGCGCTCGAGGCGGTGAGTTCGCTGAGACCGGGCATCGAACTGCCGTCGTCGCGCTTCGAAGACTTCGTGCACGCGGGCGAGGCCCAGCTCATCGCGGACGACGCGTGCGCCGGACGCTTCGTGTTCGGTGCACCCACCGCCACGGACTGGCCGATCATGGATCTGCGGGCACATGTGGTGCACGGCCGCATCCTGCGCGCAGGCAGGCCCGTGCTCGAGCGCGACGGCCTCGGCGCCAACGTGCACGGCGACCCGCGCGAGGCGCTCGCCTGGCTGGTCAACGAGCTCTCTGCCCACGGCGTGCCGCTGGAAGCCGGGAGCATGGTGTCCACCGGAACCTGCCTCGTGCCGATGGAGCTGGCGCCGGGCGACGAGATCCGGGGCGACTTCGGCGTGCTGGGCAGCATCAGCGCGCGCCTTGCGGAGCATTGAACATGCCGGAACCCATCACCCTGATCTCCTCCATGGCCACGCGCCAGCTGCTCACCGAACTGGCCGTGCAATACGAACGGGACACCGGGCAGCCGGTGAAGATCGAATCCGTGGGCGGCGTCGAGGCGGCCCGGCGCGTTCGTGAGGGCGAGCGCTTCGACATCGTCGCGCTCGCAGCCAATGCCATCGACAAGCTCGTCGACGAGGGTTTCCTGCTGGCGGAGTCGCGCACCGGCATCGCTCGCTCGGGCGTGGCGGTCGCCGTGCGCGCCGGCACACCGCACCCGGACATCTCCACCGAGTCGGCTTTGCGCGAAGCGGTGGCCGCGGCGGCCACCGTCGGGTACTCCACCGGCCCGAGCGGACAGCACCTGCAGGCGCTGTTCGAGCGCTGGGGCATCGCCGACCAGGTCGCCGAACGTACGGTGCAGGCCAAGCCCGGCGTACCGGTCGGATCGCTGGTGGCCCAGGGCGAGGTCGCGCTGGGCTTTCAGCAGTTCAGCGAACTCATCCACCTCGAAGGCATCGACGTGCTCGGGCCCCTGCCGGCCGAGGTGCAGACTGTGACGGTGTTCACCGGGGCGGTCGCCGCCGGCAGCGAACGCGCCGAACGCGCGCGCGCGGTACTGGCGTTCATGGCTTCACCGGCGGGCGCGGAAGTCAAACGCCGTCACGGCATGGAGCCGGCCTGAGCGGGTCTTGCAGGGAGGACCCGGAATGAGCCGCTTCCCACCCTGGGCCTGGATCGCCGTTGCCGTGGTGATCGGCCTCTTTCTGTTCTACCGCCTGAAGGGGGTGGAACCCGGCGACAGAATCGCGGATCCGCGGGGCTACGTACAGAAAGCGCTGGCCGCCACGGAACATGGTCACTGGTGGGAGCCCTACTTCTCGAATCCGGACTATCTCGAGCGGATCATCGAGGAATCGATCGCCCGTGAACCCGGCGGCGTTCTGCCGCACGACAGCAAGAAGCTGGACAGAATCATCGCCAAGGCCCGGATTCGTTACCGGACGTCTCTTCTGAAGAGCGAGGAGAACCGGGACATCATCCTGGCCTCGGTGAAGGCTCGTTTCGAGCGACCGCCCATGAAACTGGGCGGTCCGAACGACCGCGTGGCCGTGCTCGACTACGGGCACCTGCCGGCCGACTGGTACTTCGGCCCGAAGAACAGCATCAATCTGGGCCGGCCGGACACGCTGGGCAGGCTCTCGCGACTGAAGCAAGAGGTCTTTCTGGACGCCCTGGAACGATTGCAGGAGCGCTTTCCCGATGCGCCGGTCTATCAGATCCGCTACCGCTACTTTCTCGGCACGGCGGAGCACTGGACGATCTACCAGATCATCAAGGATGGAAGGCTGCTGATTCAACGCGGCGCTCTGGATCAGAAGTACTCGGAAGAACGCGTACCGTGGGCCGATCTGAAGGCCGGCCGAATCGACTTCGATTCCCTGACCTGGTACGGGCTCTCCGAGGGAAACACCAGCCCGGGACTGCTTCCCGTCGAACCCGCGTTCCTGCCCATGAACTAGCCCTCCCGGACACATTCATGTCGTTCGAAGACACTGCTTCTTGCGAAGCGTTGACCGTGAGCCGTCTTCAGGGTCGTACCGGGCGGAGCGCATGATGCGCACGCTTGCCTCATGGCTGGGTCTCGCACGATCAATGGCGATCTACCACGGTAGGCCCTGGCGCCGTGCGCGCATGGCGCGCCTTTACGGGGCGTTCATCGGCCCGGGCGACCTGTGCTTCGACGTCGGGGCCCATGTGGGCAGCCGCGTGCGCTGCTGGCGATCGCTCGGCGCCCGGGTGGTGGCGCTGGAGCCCCATCCCGACTTCGCGAATCTGCTCACGCGCATGTTCGGGCGTGACCCCGAAGTGATCATCGAGCGAAGCGCTGTCGGCGCTGCCGCGGGGCGCGCGACGCTCGACGAGAGCCCTCGGCATCCCACCGTCACCACGCTCGATGCCGGCTGGACCGAAGCCGCCGGCGCGCTGCCCTCGTTCAGGGGTGTTTCCTGGCAACCGGGACCCGAAGTCACCGTGATCACGCTCGATGCGCTGATCGAAACCCATGGCGTGCCGGCATTCGTGAAGATCGACGTCGAAGGCCTGGAGGCGGAAGTGCTGTCCGGGCTGTCGCGACCGCTGGCTGCGCTGTCGTTCGAGTATCTCGCGGCGATGCCCGAGCGCGCCCTGCGCTGTCTGGACCGGCTCGACGCGCTCGGTGACTACGAATACCGCTGGTCAGCGGGCGAGTCGCTGCGCTTCGGGTCTGCCGGAGGGTGGCGCACCGGTGAGCTGCGCGCCTGGCTCCTGGCCGGTGCGGGGGGCGTCGGCGGCTCCGGGGACATCTACGCCCGCCTCCGAGAACGCGGCTGAGAGCGTCGCGGCCAGCCCGGCCATGTGCCCCAACGGCGCGCGGGGCGCCTCCAGCCCACGGGTGAACCCCGCGGCCTCGAGACGATCGAGCAGGCGCGGGTCGCCGGCGAACACGTGAACCGGCACATCCCAGGAGGCTCCCGGCCCGGTGATCATGCCGGTGGGCTGGTGATCGCCGAGCGCGACGACCACCAGGGGCCGCGTCGGCTCGGACCTCGGTGCAGACGTTGGCGCGCGCACGGGTTCGGACGATGGCTCGGATGTCGGCTCGGATGTCGGCTCGGATGTCGGCCCGGGTGTCGGCCCGGGTGTCGGCTCTGGCTCCGGCGCCGGGCGCCGCCCGATCTCGCCGGCCGGCAACCCGCCGGCATGCGCGTTCGCGGCGCGGTCTGCCAGGAAGTCGGCGAGCCAGCGCAGCGAGTACTCGATGCCGGCCGTGTAGGCCGGGGTCAGGTTCGACCAGTCCGGCGGCTCGGCGAGCGCGCGCGAAACCGCGGCCGCATCGAATGCATCGCCGCCGAGCAGACGGGATCGATCCGCGACGTACGGCGGCAGCGGCCGGAACGGCACGTGACTGGTGATGGTGGGGAACACGATGAAGCGCGGCTTGCGTGGGCCGCCGTACAACTCGAGCGCGCCCAGCCGGGCGATCGAATACTGATCCGGGATACGCCAGAACCCGAAGATCGGCCCCGGATACTGAAGCGCGTCGGCATCGACGATCCGGTCGTAGCCGTAGAACGAGCCTTCGGGCCAGTCCTTGTGCAGGCCGGGCATCCAACCCACAGTCTCGTATCCGTGCGCCGCAAAGTGGCTGACCAGCGTGGGTCGGCGCGTGGTGAGCATCAGGTGATAGTGTGCCGGGTCGTCCATCGCCAGGCCGGAGAGCAGGCTTGCGTGCGCCAGCCACGACCCGCCGCCGAAGGTCGGTGAACGAACGAACGCGGACACGACGCCGAACCCCGCCCGGTCGGCGGCCCGGACGAGCCGGGCGTGCGACGGCGCCAGCGCCGCAGACATCTTCGGATCGTCGCGCGTGACCGCGCCATAGGACTCGATGAAGAGCACCAGCACATCAGCCCCCGCCAGCGCCCGCACGTCTCCCGCGAACGCCGGACTCGCCGGCAGCAACCGGTCGACCGCCCCGGGAGCGAGCGCCCGCGCGAGGAACCAGCCCTGCTCGAGGTAAGCCAGGCTCACCGGATGGCTGTACACGCGCCAGAGCTTCGGCGAACCGCTCAGGCGGTCCGCCCCCCAGACGGCAAACAGCGCCAGCGCCAGGCCGGCCACGGTGCGTGCCACCGCCTTTGAGGCGAATGCGTCGCACAGCCGCCCGATGACCCACGACCCGGACCGGATCATCAGCCAGACCGACAATCCGACGACGAACGCCGCGCCGAGCACGACCAACGCCACCCGCCAGGGCGGCTGCTCGGACGCGGCCAGCAGCAGCACCTGCGGCACATGGCGGCCGTCCCAGTAGACATTGAACGGACGGCCGAGTAGCGCCGGTGCCGTGACCTGCAGATAGCGCCCGACGACCGCGAACAACAGCGCCCAGGCGATCAGGCGCCGGCCACGCGGGCCGACCGCGCGCCCCATGGCCGCCCAACCCGCCAGCGCCGCGACCAGCGCGAGAATCTCCGGGGACACGGCGGCCGCCGGCCTGACCCCGGGCGTGGGCCAGACGTTCTCGAACGTCAGCGCGGCGTTCAGCACCAGCCACGCGATCGAGACGGTCAAGGCGGCCTTCCACGGCGCTGCGGGGGAATCGCGCTGCACGCTCATGCCGATCGTTCCGGATCGGGGCCGGGCCGCGATCCGGGCGAGGTCCCGGGCTCGGTACCGTCGGGCCACGATCCGGAAGGGTTCCGGGGTCCGGTGCCGTCGGGCGTCGGGGCCGGCGCATCGGGCGAAGCGACGAGGGGCGCCTGGCGCCGGGCGGCCAGCCAGGCGATGTCGATCGCGAACGAGGCGACGAGCATCGCCAGGCCGAGCAGCGCGATCGTGGCCGCCGCTCGCGGCGGCAGACCCGGCAGCAGCGCCAGGATGAGCGCCACGATCTGCAGCACACAGACCGCCTTGCGGCGCAGGCTCGGCTCGAGCGGCCGCGACAGCCAGGGCAACGCCCAGGCCAGCGCCACGAACAGGTACCGCATCAGCCCGCTGAGCAGCACCCAGGGCCCGGCGATGCCGGTGCGCCAGACCAGCACCGACAGCACCAGCACGAGCAGCGCATCCGTTTCCATGTCGAAGCGGGCACCGAAGTCGCTGTCCAGCCCGCGGGCGCGCGCGAGCGGGCCGTCGATCGCGTCCAGGGCGGCCGCGAGCACGATCACCCCGATCAGTGACCAGCCCGGCGCCGCGAAAGCGTGCGCCGCACTCCAGGCGATCAGCCAGCACACCAGACCCAGGCGCAGCAAGGTCAACGCGTTGGCGGCGCCGAATGCCCGATGCACCTTGCCGTCCGGGTCGCGATGCCCGCGCAGGCCCCTTGCGATGAGGATCAGGGACAGCAGGTACGCAGCCGCGGCCGTCGCCGCCCCCGGCACGTCGAACAGCTCCCGATCGAGGCCGACCGCCAGCAGCACCGCGAACAACACCGTGCTCGCCGCGGCACACCGCAACGCCGGGCGCAGGCAGGGTAGACTGGATTCGGCTGGCACGCTGACCTTCATGACGACAAACATATCACCCGACACCGCCTCCAGAACGGCCCGCGCGTACTGGCTTGCCGCGCCCGGGCAAGGCGAACTGCGTGACGAACCCCTGCGCGAGCCGGACGCCGGCGACGTGCGGGTGTGCACTCTGTACAGCGGCATCAGCCGCGGCACCGAATCGCGCGTGTTTCGGGGCGAGATCCCGCGCTCCGAACACGAGCGCATGCGCGCGCCCTTCCAGGCCGGCGCGTTTCCGGGTCCGGTGAAGTACGGCTACTCCAGCGTCGGAATCGTGGAGGCCGGCGACCCGGCACTCAAAGGACGGGTGGTGTTCTGCCTGTATCCGCACCAGGACCGCTATGTCGTCCCGGCGGCGGCCGTGCATCCGGTTCCCGCCGACGTGCCGGCCGGGCGGGCGGTGCTGGCCGCCAACCTGGAAACAGCGATCAACGGGCTCTGGGACGCGACCCCGCTGGTCGGTGAACGCATCGCCGTCGTCGGCGCCGGCGTGGTCGGGTTGCTGGTGGCGGCCCTGGCCGCACGCATTCCCGGCTGCGAGGTCGAGGTGATCGACGTCGATGACGGCCGGCAACGGACAGCCCACGCGTTCGGCGCCGCCTTCGCCGCCCCTTCGCGCGCGCGCCCCGGTGCCGACCGGGTCTTCCACTGCAGCGGCAGTCCGGCCGGCCTGAATACGGCGCTGGGCATCGCCGGTCCCGAAGCCACCGTCGTCGAGATGAGCTGGTTCGGCACGCAGCCCGTGCCGCTGACGCTCGGCGAGGCCTTCCATTCCCAGCGCCTCACGCTGCGCAGCTCGCAGGTGGGCCGTCTGCCCGCGACCCAGACGCCCCGCTGGGACACCCGGCGCCGGCTCGCTCTCGCGCTCACGCTGCTTTCGGATGCGCGCTTCGATCTCCTGCTCGGCAAGGACACGCCCTTTGCCGCCCTGCCCGCGCGCATGGCCGAACTGGCTGCCCCCGGCTGCCGGGCGCTTTGCGAACGCGTGATCTATCCCGCCGCGGAACCGACCGCCGTCACAAAGGAACCCAACCCATGAATCCGATCACCCCACGCTACCGGCTCTGTGTCCGCGACCACATCATGATCGCGCACAGCTTTCGCGGCGAGGTGTTCGGCCCGGCGCAGCGCCTGCACGGTGCGACCTACGTGGTCGACCTGGTGTTCTCGCGGCCCGAACTCGACAAAGACGGGCTGGTGGTCGACATCGGGCTGGCCAGCCGCGTGCTGCGCGAGGTGCTCGATCCGCTCGACTACCGGAATCTCGACGAGGTCGAAGCGTTTCGCGACGTGAACACGACCACCGAGTTCCTGGCGCGCGAGATCTTCGACCGGGTCGCCGAGCGATGGCGCGCGGGCGAACTCGGCGCCGGCGCCGCGGGTCTCGACGCGCTGTCGGTGACGCTGAACGAATCGCACCGCGCCTGGGCCGCGTTCGAGGGGCCGCTGCTGCCGGCGTCCTCCCCGGCCTGAGCGAAGCGTCCTTGACCCCGCTCGATTTCCTGATTCCCGGCGACCCGGCCACCCGGACCGGCGGCTACCGCTACGACGCGCGCCTGATCGCGGGCCTGCGCGAGTCCGGTCTGGAAGTCCGGGTGACACGGCTCTCCGACCGGTTCCCGTTCCCCGACGCGGCTGCGCTGAACGAGGCCGATGCGGCGCTGGGCGCGCTGCGTGACGGCTCGACGGTGCTGATCGACGGCCTGGCCTACGGGGCGCTGGGTGAGGCCGTTGCCCGGCACGCCGGGCGCCTGCACCTGATCGCGCTCGTGCATCATCCGCTCGCCCTGGAGACCGGTCTGAGTCCGCGACAGGCCGCCGCCCTCGAGGCCGGCGAACGACACGCGCTCGGCAGTGCCGCCCGGGTGCTGGTGACCAGTGAAACCACCGCGGGCTCGGTGGCGGCGCTGGGCGTTCCCCGCGACCGGATCACCGTGGCCGAACCCGGCTGCGATCCCGCCCCGCTCGCGCAAGGCTCTGCCCGCGCGCAACCTCGAGGCGCCTCTCCTGCCCCCTGCCGGCTGCTCTGCGTGGCCACCCTCACGCCGCGCAAGGGACACGAGGTGCTGATCGAAGCGCTGGCCCGGCTGCAGAGCCGAAGACGGAATCCCGCGCGCAACCACGCGCACGGTCACCCTGGAGCCGGGGGGCCGGACGGGGACACGACACGGCGCGAAGAGACGGCGTGGGAGTGGCAACTGGTCTGCGTCGGATCCAGGACCCGCAGCCCCGAAACCGCCGCCGGCATCGCGCAGCTGTGCGAGCGGCACGGACTGGGCGATCGCATCGCTCTGCGCGGCGAAGTCGACGACTCCGAGCTCGAGGCGCTCTACGCGAGCGCCGACGTGTTCGTCTGCGCCTCCTGGTGGGAAGGCTACGGCATGGCGCTGGCCGAGGCCCTCGCTCGCGGCCTGCCCATCATCACCACCACCGGTGGCGCGCTGGCGCATACCGCCCCCGAACACGCCTCGCTGCGGGTCCCGCCCGGCGACGTGGACGGACTCTCCGAAGCCATCGAACGCTTCCTCACGGATGCGGCGCTGCGCGAGCGCTTGTTCCGGGCGGCCCGCGAGGCGCGCCTGGGTCTGCCGCGCTGGTCCGACACGGTAAACACCGTCCGCGCGATGCTGGCCGGAGCGGTGCGGTGAGCGGCTTCAGCGCCGACTGGCTCGCATTGCGCGAACCCTACGACCACCGCGCCCGCGCGCTTGCGGCCATTCCCGGACTCGGGGCGGACGATGACCCCGCGCCCCCCCATACCGCAACGTCCGGGCCCCTGCGACTCGTCGATCTCGGCTGCGGCAGCGGGTCGAACCTCCGGTACCTGGGCCCGCGCCTGGGCGGCGTCCAGCACTGGCGCCTGCTCGACAACGACCCGCAGTTGCTGGCCCGCTTACAACCGCGGCTGCACGACTGGGCGGCCAGCCTCCCGGCCCGGTTCGACGAGCCCTCGGCCGGCCACTTCGAGATCGAAGCGCCAGGGTTGCGCATCACCGCGGTGGCCCAACTCGTGGAACTCGGCGCGAACGCGGCGCTGCCCGACCTGCGGCCCGGAGAATGCGTCACCGCGTCCGCCCTGCTCGACCTGGTCTCGGCGCGCTGGCTCGACACGCTGATCGACGCCTGCGTGGCCGGGTCCCACCCGCTGCTCTGGGCACTGAGCTACGACGGGCGGGTCGAATGGGCGCCGCACGACCGGCTGGATGCCTTCGTTCACGCCCGGTTCGACCAGCACCAGCGGGGCGACAAGGGCTTCGGACCCGCGCTCGGCCCGGCCGCCGCGAGCCATGCGCTCGAACGGCTCTCGCCCCGCGCGACGACGTTGCTCAGCCGGCGCAGCGACTGGGTGCTGGGGCCACGAGACCGGGAGATCCAGCAGTCGCTCGTAAACGACTGGCAGCGCGCCGCGAGCGAAGTCGCGCCGGAACACCGCGAAGACATCGACGAATGGGCGCGGCGCCGGCACGCCTTCATCGAAGCCGGTTCCTCGCACCTCACGGTCGGCCACCTGGATCTTGCCGCCGGGTTCAGCCGATGAAACGGACGCCCGTGTCGGGACTCCCGCCGCCGCCGGGTTGCTCCGTCGCGGGTCCGCGCAGATCGAAATCCCACAACACGTCGGCCCCCATCTGGAACAGCCGGTAGGCCGGCCGCAGGTTGTCGCGCATCAGGGGCGCCCCGGTGAGCTGCAGGCCACTCCGGCCGGCGCCCACCAGCACCGGCGCCACGGCCAGATGCAGGCGGTCTGCCGCACCCTGTTCTACGAACCGCGACACCGTGACCCCGCCGCCCTCCACGAAGAGCACATACAGACCGCGCTCGGCCAGACGCGTGCGCAGTTCCGTCAGATCGAGCAACCCGTCGGCCCGCCCCACCCCGATCACCCGCGACCCGCCGAAACGGCGCCCTGCCTGATCGAGGTGTTCCAGGGCGCACACGACGAGCGTCGGGGCGCGCTCGTCGGTGAGCACCTGCAGCTTCGCGGGCAGACGCAGATCGGGATCGAGAATCACCCGCACCGGACTGGGCCCCGCGACCAGACGCGTGGTGAGCATCGGGTTGTCCACGGCAGCGGTCTCGCGCCCGACGATCACCGCATCGCAGAGGGCGCGCAGCCGGTGCAGGTGCGCGATGTTGGCCGGACAGTTCACATAACGCGAGTCGCCCGTGCGCGTCGCGATCTGACCGTCGATGCTCTGGCCCAGATGCGCGACTGCATAGGATGTGAACGATGGCAGCCGCAGCAGGGGCTCATAGAGCTCCAGCAGATGGCGCTCCGCGGGATCGAGCGTCATCGGCAGGGAGACGGCAACGGCGTCGGGCACGGCCTGTCCTGCGCGACGCGCTTCCGCGATGGCCAGGCAACGTTGCCAGACCTGCCCGGCCGCCTCCGCACGGCGAACGTCGGGACCGGAGCCGTTCGTCTCGCCGCGATACATCTCAGCTCCGCACGAACGGCAGCATACGGCGAAGGAAACGCACCCCGTCGTAGCACTGCTTCTTGAGCCCCAGACCCACGTGCCAGGCGATCACCACCACCGCGCCGTAGGCCAGCACGATGTGGCTGATCCAGGCGATCAAGGCAGGAGTGGGCGACTTGCCGAACGGATTGGGCAGATCCACCACCCCGAACAGCTTGACCCCGTAGCCGCCGAACATCACGAACAGATACCCCGACACCGGCAACACGAACATCAGGACGTACAGCAGCGACTCCAAGCGGTGGGATATCGCGCGCTCGGCGGGGGTAAGGTCCGGACACCAGTCCGGCAGCGGGGTGGTGCGCCGCCAG
>JAUIAI010000899.1 GCA_030425615.1 Gammaproteobacteria bacterium | reverse complement strand
GGCTATGCTGAACATGCGGTAGTCCGGCCCATCCGGCCGGGATCCGCCGGGAGCCCGAATGGCAGGGCTGCCGGAGCGACGCGGCTGCAGGCCGCGACGGCTCGTAGCCCGCGGTCCCGCCACAAGCGACGCCCGGGGGCTTGGTTTCATCCGCAAGACACGATCTTCGCTCGGAGGACTGGTCATGAATGCCCCCCTAGACCCTGCGATGACGCAGGCGTTTCGCGATGCGCTGACATCGGTTTCCCTGGACGACAAATACCGGCTCGAGCGCGGTCGCGCCTTCATGTCGGGTACCCAGGCGCTCGTGCGTCTGCCCATGTTGCAGCGGGCGCGGGATCGCGCCGCCGGCCTGAACACGGCCGGATTCATCTCGGGCTATCGGGGCTCTCCCCTGGGCGGGCTCGACCAGGCTCTCTGGAAGGCGAAAGAACACCTGGCCGAGAACCGTATCGTCTTCCAGCCCGGGCTGAACGAGGATCTCGCCGCCACAGCGGTGTGGGGCACCCAGCAGGTGGCGCTCGACCCGAACGCGAGCGTGCAGGGCGTGTTCTCCATGTGGTACGGCAAGGGGCCCGGCGTGGATCGTTGCGGCGACGTGTTCAAGCACGGCAACGCGGCCGGTACCTCAGCCCACGGCGGGGCGCTGGTGCTGGCCGGCGACGACCACGGCGCCAAGAGTTCCACGTTGCCCCACCAGTCCGATCACATCTTCAAGGCCTGCGGGCTGCCGGTCTTCTATCCCTCCTCCGTGCAGGAGTATCTGGACCTCGGTATCCATGCCTGGGCGATGTCGCGCTATTCCGGCCTCTGGGTGGCGATGAAGACGGTCACTGAGGTGGTCGAGGCTTCGTCCTCGGTGGTCATCGACCCCGATCGCGTCCAGGTCGTGCTGCCCGCGGACTTCGCCCTGCCCGAGGAGGGCCTGAACATCCGCTGGCCCGACACTCCGCTCGCCCAGGAGGCTCGGCTGCTCGACTACAAGTGGTATGCGGCACTGGCCTATGTGCGCGCGAACCGTCTGAACCGTACGGTCATCGACTCGCCGGATGCGTGGTTCGGCATCATCACCGGTGGCAAGGCATATCTCGACACGCGTCAGGCGCTCGGCGAACTCGGGCTGGACGAGAGCACCTGTGAGCGAATCGGGCTGCGGCTGTTCAAGTGCGACGTCGTATGGCCGCTCGAGGCGCAGACCGTCAGCCAGTTCGCCCGCGGGCTCGGCGAGATCCTGGTCGTGGAGGAAAAGCGCCAGATCATCGAGTACGCGCTGAAGGAAGAGCTGTACAACTGGCCGGACGCCGAGCGTCCGAACATCTACGGCAAGTTCGACGAGAAGGACGGTCGCGGCGGCGAGTGGGCCATGCCCATGGGGCAGTGGCTTCTGCCCGCGCATGCCGAACTCTCGCCGGCGATGATCGCGCGTGCCATCGCCGGCCGCCTGCTCAATCCGGGGCGTTTCGGTTCGCGTTTCGAGCTCGATGCCGATACCCGCTCGCGCATCCAGTCGCGACTGGCGATTCTGGAAGCCAAGGAGCGCGCGCTCGCGACGCCTCACGCGACCGTGGATCGGGTGCCCACCTTCTGCGCCGGCTGTCCGCACAACACCTCCACGCACGTCCCCGAAGGGTCGCGCGCCGTGGCCGGAATCGGTTGCCACTACATGTCGATCTGGATGCCTGAGCGCAACACCTCGACGTTCACGCAGATGGGCGGCGAGGGAGTGCCCTGGATCGGCCAGGCGCCCTTCACGAAGACCGGGCACATCTTCGCGAATCTCGGCGACGGCACCTATTTCCACTCCGGCCTGCTGGCGATCCGGGCGTCAATCGCCGCCGGCGTGAACA
>JAUIAI010000898.1 GCA_030425615.1 Gammaproteobacteria bacterium | reverse complement strand
CGAAGGCCCGGCCTGGATCACGCACCCCGACTATTCGCTCTCGACCTTGAGCGTGCTCGCGATCTGGCAGTTCGGCTCGCCGATGATCATCTTCCTCGCCGGTCTGCGCCAGGTCCCGCAGGACCTCTACGAGGCCGCCTCCATGGACGGTGCCTCCGGATTCCGCCAATTCTGGAAGATCACCCTGCCGCTTCTGGCACCGGTCATCTTCTTCAACCTCGTTCTGCAAACCATCGAAGCCTTCAAGGCCTTCACCCCGGCCTATATCGTCTCCGGCGGTCTCGGCGGCCCGGTCGACTCGACCATGTTCTACTCGCTCTACCTCTATCTTGAGGCCTTCGCGAACTTCCGCATGGGCTACGCCTCCGCACTCGCCTGGATCCTGCTGGTCATTATCGCGATCTTCACCGCCATCGCCTTCGGCACCTCGAAATACTGGGTCTATTACGAGGATGAATCGCGATGAACGAGAGCCGCGCCAAGAAGACCCGCCGCGAGATCGGTCGTCACATCATCCTGGGCTTCGCCGCGATCTGCATGCTCTATCCGCTCCTGTGGATGATCATGTCGTCCTTCAAACCGGACCAGGTGATCTTCACCGATCCGCTGGCCCTGCCTGAATCGATCAACTTCGAAAGCTACATCCAGGGCTGGAACACTTTCCGGGTGTCCTTCACCACCTTCTACATGAACTCCTTCATCATCGCCTTCTTCGCGGTGATCGGAAACCTCATGGCCTGTTCGCTGACGGCCTATGCCTTCGCACGGCTGGAGTTCTGGGGCCGCAAGGTCTGGTTCGTCCTGATGCTGGGAACTCTGATGCTGCCCTATCACGTCACGCTGGTGCCGCAGTACATCCTGTTCCAGAACTTCGGCTGGGTGAACACCTTCCTGCCGCTGATCGTGCCGAAATTCATGGCCGTGGACGCCTTCTTCATCTTCCTGATGGTTCAGTTCTTCCGCGGCATCCCGCGCGAGATTGACGAGGCCGCGATCATGGACGGCTGCGGACCCTGGCGCATCTACTGGAAGATCATGCTGCCGCTTTCCACGCCGGTTCTGGCAACGGCCGCGATCTTCTCCTTCATCTGGACTTATGACGACTTCCTCGGCCCGCTGATCTACCTCAACGACATGCGGCAATACACGGTGCCGCTCGCGCTTCGCGCCTTTGTGGACTCCTCGGGCGGCGAAAGCCTTTTCGGCGAGCTTTTCGCCATGTCGACGCTGTCGCTGGTGCCGGTCTTCATCGTCTTTCTGGCGTTCCAGAGGCTGATCATTCGCGGCGTCGCGCTGGGCGCACTGAAACGATAGGCGAAGGGCAAATGAACCAGAACAACGGATCGGCAGGGGGCCGGGAATGAAGAAACTACGCGTGGGCATCGTCGGCTCCGGCATCGGGGCCAGCCATGCGGAAGGCTACGCGGCCTTCCCCGACCTCTACGAGGTCGCCGCAATCGCCGATCTCCAGCCGGAACGCCGGGACCAGGTGGCAGACAAGTTCTCCATCCCCGAACGCACCGACAGCATGGAGGCGCTCTTCGACCTCGGCCTCGACCACTTCATTCCGGGGTCCAAGATGCCGATGCAGCGGATCGTAAGACCTGAGGACCGGGCCGACCTGATCGCCTTCCTGAAAGGCAACACGTGAGGAGACAGACATGAAAGCGATGCTGAGCGCCTTTGTCGTGATGGGCCTGATCGCGGTCGGAGCCTATTATGGTTTGCAGAACGCGGGCTTCGGTTCCGGCGAACGCCAGTCCTCGGCCAACGTGCGGTTGGACTGACATGATCCAGTACCTCGGCCTCTGGGTGCTGATCGCACTCAGCCTGAACATGTGGGCGCTGT
>JAUIAI010000897.1 GCA_030425615.1 Gammaproteobacteria bacterium | reverse complement strand
GGCCAGCGCTCTCCTGGGTCACGAACACGTTGCGGACCTCGGTTTCGTCCTCGTTGAGGGACTCGACGAAGAAGACCCGGTTCGCACTCGCAGACTCGCGGAACTGACCGGCCGTGACCATCGAGATGTCCTCGCGCTGGGCGAAGCGCTGCTGGTAATCGAGGATCTGCTGATTGGCCCAGGGCGCCAGCACGAGCGACACGAGGCCCGCGAGCACTGCGAACGGCATCGCGAACGCCAGTACCGGACGGATCCAGGCCGTCAGGCTCTGGCCCGAGGCCTGCCAGATGACCATCTCCGAGTCACGCCACGCCCGGGTGAGCGTCATCAGGACCGCCACGAACAAGGTCAGCACCAGGAGGGGACCGAGGATGTTGATGGATGAGAACGCGATCAGCGGCAACACGCTGGCGGAGTCGACCCGTCCGCTCGCCGCCCGCCCCAGGAAGCGCACGAGACTCGTGGTGACCATGATCGTGAACACGGTTGCGAACACGATGCCGGCGATGCTGCGCAACTCGCGCTTCAGGGCCCGGGTGAAGAGCATCGACCTGTCTGTCGCCGCAGCGCCATGGCTATAATGAAAGGCAGGCCTGACGTGCGGTGCGCACGATCGCGGCCCCGGCCCGGTAGGGGTGGCTTCGTCGGATTCGCATCAGGCCCGTCCTTGCGGGTTGTGTCCGGGCGGTTGGTGGTCCGCGAAAACCGCTCTCGCCGGCAACGGCGGGAATCCGGACCACCCTTCTGACCGCGATCTTGACCACACCGGCCCGGGGGTCGCCGCTGCATCGCTCGCCTCTGCCAGGACGCCGGCTCCGCGAGGTCTTCGAGACACCAGGTCTCGCGAGGTCGCCGGAACGACAAACAACCGATCCCGAGCGATCCCCATCAACGCCGAGAACCGCGCGAAGCGGTGATTCCGCCCACCGGAGTGATTCGATGCAATTTAGCATAAAGGCCCTTCCGATCGAGAACACCAAGACCGACTGCCTGGTGGTCCCGGTCGTGTCCGGCAAGCGTGCCGACGGCGTGGCTCTCGATCCCGAACTCGACGCCCTGATCCAGGATGCGCTCAAGTCCGGAGACCTGCCCGAGAAGGTCGGGGCCGACCTGCTCATCCGGGGGACCGCGGCCGTGCAGCGCGTCCTCCTGGTGAGCCTGGGCTCGGCGGCCCGGCCTGCCGCCGACGATTTCTCCAAGGCCTGTCGTGCCGCCTATGCGCGCCTGGGCGCCCTCGGCGCGCAGGATGCCCTGTCGGTGCTCGGCCAGGCTGCGGTCGACGATCGCGAGCCGGAATGGCTGCTGCAGCAGGAGGTGCTCGCCGCCCGCGAGCAGGCCTACCGCTTCGAGCAGATGAAATCGCGCAAGAGTCCGCGTCGTCCGCGGCCGTCCAAGGTCGCCCTCGCCTACCCCTCCGCGCGTGCCCGCGGCCTGCGTCCGCGCCTGGCCCAGGCGGTGGCCCTGGCGAACGGAATGGACCTCACGCGCGACCTCGGCAACCTCCCCGCCAACGTCTGTACACCGACCCATCTGGCGAACACTGCCCGCAAGCTCGGCCGTGAGCAGAAGCTGAAGGTGCAGGTGCTCGACGAGCGCCAGATGCGCCAGCTCAAGATGGGTGCCCTGCTGGCCGTGGCCCAGGGGTCCGAGCAGCCGCCCAAGCTCATCGTGATGCAGCACAACGGAGGACGCAAGGGTGCGGCGCCCGTGGTCGTGGTCGGCAAGGGCATCACCTTCGACACCGGCGGCATCTCGATCAAGCCTGCGGCCGGCATGGACGAGATGAAGTACGACATGTGCGGCGCGGCCGCGGTGTTCGGTGTCATGCGGGCCATCGCCGAGATGGACC
>JAUIAI010000019.1 GCA_030425615.1 Gammaproteobacteria bacterium | reverse complement strand
GGCGGCGCGGCGGCCACGGGCAGCCTTTGCGTCGGCGGCTGGGTGCTGCGCGGCGATCCGATGGCGGGGGCCACGGCCTCGCAGGGGGCCACGCCCAGCACCCTCTGGGGCGAGGCGGCGCTGGCCCGGATGCGGGCCGAGACGCCGATCGCATTCGTACCGCAGCTCGGAGCCACGCTGTTCCTGCGCCGGGAAGACATCACGGTGTGTGAGAAGAACATCGAAGTGTTCAGCTCGGAGCAGCCGGGCGGTCTGATGACCGTGCTCATGGGTCACAATCTCATGCGCAAGGACGGTCACGACCATCTGAGCGAACGCAAGGCGCTGTTTCCGTCGGTGAACCCGGTGACGGTGCGAAAGGTCTGGCACGAGAAGTTCCAGGCCCATGCCGACCGGATCCTGGACGCGCTCGCCCAGCGTGGCGAGGCGGATCTCGTGCGCGACTACGCGATGCCGGTCTCGGCGGAGGCGCTCAAGGACATCACGGGCCTCACGAACATGCGCTGGCAGGACATGGACGCCTGGTCGCAGGCCATGATCGACGGTATCGCGAACTACGCCGGCGTGCCGGAGGTGGAGGCCCGCTGCCACGAGGCCACGGCAGGGATCGACGCCTGCATCACCGAACGGATTCCGCAGGTTGACGCGCAGCCGGACAGCAGCATGCTCAGCGTGCTGCGCCGCTCGGGCATGCCCGACGAGAGTGTTCGCGCCAACATCAAGCTGGCGATCAGCGGTGGCCAGAACGAGCCCCGGGACGCGATAGCCGGCATGATCTGGGCGCTGCTGACGCATTCGGACCAGAAAGCCGCGGTACTCTCCGGCGAGGTTCCCTGGCAGAAGGTCTTCGACGAGTACGTGCGCTGGATCTCGCCCATCGGAATGTCACCGCGGCGCGTGGCGCGCGAGTTCGAGTACGGCGGTGTGCGCTTCGAACCGGAGGGGCGGATCTTCTTCATGTTCGGCTCGGCCAACCGCGACGAGTCGGTCTTCGATGAGCCGGAGCGTTTCGACATTCGTCGCGATGCCACGAAGCACATCGCGTTCGGGGCGGGGCCGCACTTCTGCGCGGGCGCGGCCGCGTCCAAGGTCCTGGTCCCGGAAGTGGGTGTGCGCTCGATCCTCGAACGGCTGCCAGGTCTGGAGCTCACGGGAGACCCCGTGCCGTTCGGCGGCTGGGCGTTTCGCGGGCCGCTTGAGATGCCGGTGCGCTGGCCGGTGAACTGACTGTTCCATCCGAGGATTCGATGAGCCCCGACGACAAGAAGCGTGCCGCCGCCCTGGCCGCACTGGACGAGATCACGCCCGGCGCGCTGCTGGGTGTGGGTACCGGCAGCACGGTCAATCATTTCATCGACGCGCTGGCCGAGCGCGGCCCGGCCATCGCGGGTGCGGTGTCCAGTTCGGAGGCGAGCAGCGCGCGGCTGCGTGGCTACGGCATCGCCGTGGTGTCGCTCGAGCAGGCGCTCGTCGGCGGCGCGCGGCTGGGCTGCTACGTGGACGGCGCGGACGAGATCGACCCCGGCTTCGCCATGATCAAGGGCGGGGGCGGGGCGCTCACGCGCGAGAAGATCGTGGCCGCCGCGGCCGAGCGTTTCGTGTGCATCATCGACGACAGCAAGCGGGTGCCGGTCCTGGGCGCGTTCGCCTTACCGGTGGAGGTCATCGGCATGGCGGTGCCGCTGGTGACGGACTGGGCGAGGGAGCTGGGGGCGCAGGCGTGCATCCGGGAAGGCTTCGTCACGGACAACGGCCACCCCATTCTCGATCTCAACGGCTTGCGCATCGAGGATCCGACGGCGCTGGAAGCTAGGATCTCGCTTTGGCCCGGTGTCGTCACGGTCGGTCTGTTCGCCGCGCGGGGGGCCGACGTCTGCCTCACTGGCACGGACAGCGGCGTGGAGCGGTCGGTCAGGGGAGGCTGAGGCTCCCCTCGTTCACCCGGGCTTCACTCCGACGGCGGCACGTAGCCCTGCGGCTGGTCCGCGCCCGGGCCGAAGAAAAACGCTTCCATCTGCTTGGCCAGATACTTGCGCGCGCGCGGGTCCGCGAGATTCAGCCGGTTTTCGTTGACCAGCATGGTCTGGTGATTCAGCCACTGCTGCCAGGCCTCCTTGGAGACCTCCTCGTAGAGGCGTTTGCCGAGCTCGCCGGGATAGGGCGGGAAGTCCAGGCCTTCGGCCTCACGTTGCAGTTTGACGCAGTGGATCGTTCGGGACATGAGGTCGGGTGGAAGTCGATGAAAAGTGAATTGCCAGGCTGAGGCAGAGAGGCGCCCGGCGGAACCACGAGCCTCACAGCGCCTTTATCAGCACCTGCGAGCGTCGGTTGGCGTCGTAGGTGGCACGCCGCGATTCCGGCAGTTCGGCCGGACTGGACACCTGGAATCCCCGCTTGAGAAACCAGTGCATGGTACGGGTGGTCAGCACGTACAAGCGGCTTAACCCTGCCCGACGTGCGCGATGTTCGATGTGGCGCAACAGCCTGTCGCCGTCGCCCTGGCCCTGAGCAGCCGGGCTGACGGCCAGGCAGGCCATCTCGCCTAGGCGTTCGCCGGGCTGGTGGTATAGCGCCGCGCAGCCGAGGATCACGCCGTCGTGCTCGATGACCGAGTAGCGGTCGATGTCGCGCTCGATCAGGGAATGGTCGCGCTTGACCAGCGTCCCGTCCTCTTCCATGGGGCGGATGATCGCCAGGATGCCGCCGATGTCGTCCGGGCGGGCCTCGCGCAGTGCCTCGAGCGTCTCCTCCACGAGCATGGTGCCCAGGCCTTCGTGGCGGAAGAGTTCGAGCAGCAGCCCGCCATCCACCCGGAACGGAACCAGGTGCGCACGGGCCACGCCCTGGCGGCAGGCCTTGAGCGCATGGCGGAGATAGTAGGCGGTATCGTCGTCGATGACGTCGGACTCGAGCACGCGGGCGGCGTCCAGCTCCGAGAGCTCGCTGACGATCTCGCCGCTTTCGTCCGGGACGCCCTCGCGCTCGATCAGGTAGAGCAGTTTGTCGGCGTCCAGCGCGATGGCCGCGGCGCTGCTGACGTCTTCCATGGTGAGGTTGAAGGCCTCGCCGGTGGGGGAGAAACCGAGAGGCGAGAGCAGCACGATGGCACCACCGTCGAGCGCGAATCGGATCGCGCGGGTGTCGATCTTGCGCACAGTGCCGGTGTATTGCAGATCGACCCCGTCGATGATGCCGGAGGGTCGTGCGGTCACGAAGTTGCCCGACACTACCCGCACGGTGGAGTACTGCATGGGAGTGTTGGGCAGCCCCTGCGAGAATGATGCCTCGATATCGAGACGGATCTCGCCGGAGGCTTCCTTCACGCACTCGAGTACGGCAGCGTCCGTGACCCGAAGCGAATCCACGTAGCGGTCCTCGAGCCTGCGCAGTCGCAGCTGCTCTACCACCTGGGGCCTAGAGCCGTACACCAGCACCAGCCGCACGCCCAGTGCGCTGAGAAGGCTGAGGTCGTGCACCAGTTTGTCCACGCGATCTTCGGCGATCAGTTCACCTGGAACGCCGATCACGAAGGTGCGGCCGCGAAACGCATGAATGTACGGCGCGACCGTTCGCAGCCAGTTGACGAATCTGGGATCGGTCGGATCGCCGGATTCTCCCGGATCGGCCGGGTCGTCGGGCTCGGGTGTCGACATGGTCAGGGTGGGACGGGTGGGAAGCGGGAATGTCGCGTGGGGCGCTGCGGGCGCAAGTCCCGGCAACCCGTGCGGGCGTTGGCCGCTCATTATAATTGCGACCCATGTCCGAGCCGCCCACCCAGCCCGCGCGTCGCCGGCGGGCCCGTCGTCGTGGCGGCGCCGGCGCCGGCGTGCAGGCCACCCCGCCCGAGGCAGGGCCTGCACGGTACAAGCCCGGCCCGTTGCCGGCGATCACCTTTCCCGATGCCCTGCCGGTCAGCGCCGCGCGCGAGGAGATCCTGCGTGCACTGAAGACGCATCCCGTGGTCGTCGTCAGCGGCGAGACCGGCTCCGGCAAGACGACCCAGCTGCCCAAGCTCTGCGCGCTCGCCGGCGGCGGCGAACGGGGCCGCATCGGGCACACGCAGCCGCGTCGGCTGGCTGCCAGCTCGGTCGCGCGGCGCATCGCAGAGGAACTCGGCTCTCCGCTCGGGCAGGACGTCGGCTACAAGGTGCGCTTCAACGAGCAGCTCTCGGCGGGCGCGCGTTTCAAGCTGATGACCGACGGCATCCTGCTGGCCGAGACGCTGGGCGATCCGCTGCTCGAACAGTACGACACGCTGATCGTCGACGAGGCACACGAGCGCAGTCTGAACATCGATTTCCTGCTCGGCTACCTGAAGCGGTTGCTCGAAGGGCCGAGGCGCGGCACCCTGCGGGTGGTGATCACCTCGGCCACGATCGACGCCGAGCGCTTCGCCCGCCACTTCGCCCTGGATGGCCGCGACGCACCGGTCATCGAGGTTTCGGGACGGATGTATCCGGTGGAAATCCGATACCGCGCGCCGGAAGAGGGCGAGGAAGCCGCCGAGCTCGCCGATCAGGTCGAGGCGGCCATCGACGAGCTCTGGCAACGGGCATCGGGCGATGTGCTGGTGTTCCTGCCGGGTGAGCGCGAGATCCGCGAGATCGCCCAGTCCCTGCACCGCCGCAAGGCGAAGGCAGGCGCCGGCCGGTTCGCGCAGATGGAGGTCATGCCGCTTTTCGCGCGGCTGTCGGCCGCCGAGCAGCAGCGGGTGTTCTCGCCGAGCAACGGCCTGCGTGTGGTGCTCGCGACGAACGTGGCGGAGACCTCGCTCACCGTGCCGGGCATCCGATACGTGGTGGACTCGGGGCTCGCGCGGGTCAAGCGCTACCGGGTACGTTCCAAGGTCGAGCAGTTGCAGATCGAGCCGGTCTCGCAGGCGGCGGCCAACCAGCGTGCCGGCCGCTGCGGACGTGTGGCCGACGGTGTGGCCATACGCCTGTACTCGGAAGAGGACTACGCGGGAAGGCCGGCGTTCACGGATCCGGAGCTTCTGCGTTCGTCGCTCGCCGGCGTGATCCTGCGCATGACCGCGCTTCGCCTGGGTGACCCCGACGCGTTCCCGTTCCTGGATCCGCCGGCGCGCGCGGCCATCAACGACGGCTTCGCGCTGCTGGTGGAACTCGGCGCCGTGGACGAGGCGCGCCGGCTGACGGACACGGGGCGGCAGCTGGCGCGCCTGCCGGTGGATCCGTGCATCGGTCGGATGCTGCTGGCCGCCCACCAGAGGCACTGCCTGCGCGAGGTGCTGGTCATCGCCGCCTATCTCTCGGCGCAGGATCCACGCGAGCGGCCGCTTGACGCTCAGCAGGCCGCTGACCAGGCACACAAGGCCTACGAGGATCCGCGCTCGGATTTCGCCGGCGTTCTGCGGCTGTGGCAGCACTGGCGCGATGCCGAGGGCAGCGCCAGCTCAGCGCGGCGTTCCTGTCGGTGCGGCGCTTGCGCGAGTGGGCCGACGTCGAGCAGCAGTTGCGCGAGCAGGTTCGCGAACTGGGCTGGAAAGCCAACTCCGATCCCGCGGCTGACGAAGCCGTGCATCAGGCGCTGCTCACGGGGCTGCTCGGCAACCTGGGCTTCAAGCCGCCGGACGAAGCCACCTATCAGGGTACGCACCAGACCCGGTTCACGATCCACCCGTCCTCGGGCCTGCGCCGGCGCGCCCCGCGCTGGATCATGGCCGCGGAGATGGTCGACACCGGCCGTCTGTATGCGCGTACGGTGGCCGCCATCCAGCCCGGCTGGATCGAGACCGCCGCGCGGCACCTGATTCGTCGCAGCTGGTCGGATCCGATCTGGTCGTCCAAGTCCGGACAGGCCTTCTGCTACGAGCGGGGAGTGCTTTACGGGCTGCCCATCTACGTGCAGCGACGGGTGCCGCTCGCCCCACGTGACCCGGTCGAGGCGCGGCGCATGTTCATTCTGCACGCGCTCGTGCAGGACGACTGGAGCGGGACCGCCGGTGACCGGCCGTTCGGATTCGTCGCGCACAACCGCAAACTCATCGAGAGCATCCGCAAGCTCGAAGAGCGCATCCGTCGCCCGGACCTCCTGGTGGACGAGGAGTTCCTGTACGCCTGGTTCGAGGCGCGGCTGCCGGCCGTGATCAGCGATCCGCGCCAGTTGCGCGCCTGGCTGGATCACGGCGGTGACGAAGCCGATCTGCGACTCACCCGCGAGACGTTGCTGCGCAAGCAGGCCGAAGGGGTACAGAGCGAGGCGTTCCCGGCCGAGATCGAGATTCGCGGCGTGAAGTACGCACTCGAATACAGATTCGAGCCGGGCGAACGCGACGACGGGGTCACCATGATCGTGCCGCTCGCGTTGCTGAATCAGGTCGACGCCGAGCGTTGCGAGTGGCTGATCCCCGGGCTGCTCGCCGAGAAGGTGCAGGCGCTGGCCAAGCGACTACCCCAGCGGCAGCGCCGTCACCTCGTGCCGCTGCCCGCCTACGCGGCGGCCTTCGTCCAGCGCAGGGGCGGGCACCGCATCGAGGGCGGACTCATCGAGGCGATGCGCGGGGATATTCGTGAGTGCCACGGAATCGATACCCTGGCGTCGGACTTCCGGCCGGACACACTCCCGCCGCATCTGTTCTTCAATTTCCGGGTCGTGGACGAGCACGGTCGACGGCTCGGGCACGGGCGCCATCTCGAGGCGCTGCGCGCCGAGCATGGCGAGGCCGCCCGGACGGCGTTTCGCGATGCGTTCGCGGCGGTCGCCGATCAGCTCAGACCACGTGCCGACGGCACGGCCACGGCCCTGGTCGGTGACGGCGGAACGGAAGGCTCGGCGGGCGGTGGAAGCGGAGCAAGGGGGCCGGGTGGGCGCGGCGGCAGGGCGGCCGGCGTGCACGCGACCGATGGCGCGGGCGCGCGGCCGGGCAACGGAGAGCGCGATGGGAGCGACGCCGCAATCGTCGACGGCAGGCTCGAGGTTCCGGTCAACACCCGGTTCCGACGCTGGCCGATCGATGCGCTGCCGGAATTGCTGGAGATCCGTGCGCCGGGTGCTGCGTCGAGCATGGTCGGCTTCCCGGCCTTCGTGGACTGCGGCGACGCGATCCGCATCGACGTTTTCGACGAGGCGCCGGTGGCTCGCGAACAGCACCTGGCCGGCGTACGGCGGTTGCTCGTCATCGCGCTTCGCGAGCCCTTGAAGGCCATTGCCCGCCACGTGCCCGACGCGCAGAAACTCGTCATCAGTTACGCGCGAATCGACACCGACGACGCCCTTTGGCGTGATTTCGGGCAGGCGGTCCTGCTGCGCGCGGTCGGCGACGCAGGGGATCCGGTCACCCGGGAGGCCTTCGAGCGCTTGCTGGAGCAGGTGCGCCCACGCCTGTCGCTCATCGCCGCCGAACTCGGGCGCACGCTGCAGCAGGTGCTCGACGAATACGGCGCGGCCTTGCGAAAGGTGCAGTCGGTATCCGCCGGGGCGCGCGAGCCGCATGTCCTGGCTGCGCTGGATGACATCCGCGAGCAACTCGGTGAGCTGGTCTATCCGGGATTCCTGGTCCGCACGCCGCCGGAGGCGTTCGGTCACCTGACGCGGTACCTGAAAGCCGTCGTGCTGCGCCTCGAGCGGGTACGCGCCGACCCGGCCCGGGTCGAGCAGCAGCGCCGCGATCACGCGCTACTGCAGGCGGAATACAACAAGCTGCGGCGCGCGCGCCGCGGCGTGCCCGACCCGGAGCTCGACCGGTTTCGCTGGCTGCTCGAGGAATTGCGGGTGTCGCTCTATGCGCAGAACCTGCGCACGCCGATGCCGGTGTCGTTCAAGCGCTTGCGCCGGATGCTGGATTCGCTGCGACCCGGCTGAGTCGGTTTCAGAGCGGAGTGTCCAGCCGGCCGATGCGTTCACGCAGTTGACGCTCCTGATTGCTCACCGGGCGGTTGGTCGGACGCATCACGAGCACGTTGCGGATGCGGGTGTCGGTCCGGCTGGTGGCCGGCACGAAACGCTCGGAGAAGTACGGAGCCGCCAGGTTCAGGATGCTGGACAGTCGGGCACTGATCGCCACCTCCTGCGCCCCCGCGTTGGCCGCGATCTCGTAAAGCGTTTCGATCGAGCCCTCGGTGAAGCCGGCGAGACTGCTTGCCACGGTGGCGTTGGACTGGATGCCCTGCGCGAGGCCGGCACTGATCCCGAAACCCGTCTGTTCGCCTGCGTCCAGGGTGTCGCTCAGCAACTGCAGGCATTTCGCGGGGTCCTGGAACAGCAGCAGCGCCTCCAGGTCTTCACGATGCAGTTCCGAGCCGTCCGCGTCGGGCAGGCCGGCGCAGAACAGTTCGATGGCCTCCCAGGCGGTGAGAAGGTCGTCACCCACGGGCTGGAAGCGGATCAGGCAGAGAAGTTTCACGATGTCGATTTTCTGGACACGCCGCACACGTCTCCGGACCGTGCCGCCGGGGGGGCGCGTGCGGCAGACCAGCGGCGGAACGACGTGGCGCCGGTGCCGAACGGTCATCGCAAATGCGGACGCGGCGAAGCGGCTTCGCGGCCGACAGGTGCCTGCGAATCAGGCATCATCACCTCCGGCGCACGGGTGTTGGCCTGGTGCCGTCGCAACCGGCTGTCCACGGAGGTGGCCCTGAAGAACATGTCCCACATTCTGCGCCGTCTGGCCGTCGTGTTGTGCGCCACGGCGCTCCTCGCCGTCGTCGCGGTGCCGGCCGGCGCGCGTGATCGGCCTGCTCCGGAGGTCGGCTCCGGTCTTTTGCAACGGGATCGCGTCACCAGCGGGAACGCCATGGTGGTCGCCGCGCACCCGCTGGCCGCACGGGCAGCCGACGAGGCGCTCGCAGAGGGCGGCACAGCGGTCGATGCGGCCATCGTCGCGCAGATGGTGCTGAACCTCGTGGAGCCGCAGTCCTCGGGCATCGGCGGCGGTGGCTTCATGCTCGTGCGCGTGGCCGACGGCGGGCGACTGCGCATCTTCGACGGTCGCGAGGAGGCGCCCGCGGCCGCCACGCCTGACCGATTCCTGGGTGCAGACGGTGAGCGACTCCCTTTCTTCGATGCGGTGGACAGCGGCCTGTCGGTGGGCGTGCCCGGATTGTTGCGCATGCTGGACCTGGCTCATCGGGCGGGCGGGCGGCTCGCCTGGGAGCGTTTGTTCGAGCCGGCGATCGCGCTGGCCGAGAACGGTTTCGCGGTTTCCGGGCGGCTTCATCAGTCGATCGCGTCGGCGCGTGAGCGGATCGTCGCCCAGCCGGCGGCCCGGGCCTACTTCCTGAACGAGGCGGGCGAGCCCTGGCCGGTGGGCCATATCCTGCGCAACCCGGCGTTGGCGCTGACACTGAAGCGCATCGCGAGTGACGGGCCGGATGCGTTCTACCGGGGGCCCGTCGCGGAGTCGATCGTCGCCGCGGTCAATGGTCACCCCACGCGCCCGGGGCAGATGACCCTGGACGACCTCGAGCGCTATCGCGCGGTCGAGCGCGATCCGCTCTGCGGGGCTTACCGGGGGGTCCGCGTCTGCGGGATGCCGCCGCCGAGTTCGGGCGCGCTCACGCTGCTGCAGGTGCTCGGCATCCTCGAGCGCTTCGACGTCTCCGCGCTCGAGCCGGGGTCGGCTTCAGCCGTGCACCTGATCAGCGAAGCCTATCGGCTCGCCTACGCGGACCGCGCCCGATACATCGCGGATCCCGCGTTCGTGGACGTACCCGTGGACGGTATGCTGGCCGACGACTATCTGGCACGGCGGGCCGCGCTGATCGACGAAGCGAAGACGCTCGGCAAGGCTCCCGCCGGCGAGCCCGAAGGAGCCCCTCGGGCCGGTGCGGACGAAACGCGGCCGCTTCCAGGCACGACGCACTTGTCCATCGTCGACGCCGAGGGCAACGCGGTCTCGATGACCACTTCCATCGAACATGCGTTCGGCAGCCTGCAGATGGCAGGCGGTTTTCTCCTGAACAACCAGCTCACCGACTTCTCCTTTCATCCCGTGGATCGCGATGGCCAGCTCATCGCCAACCGGGTCGAACCCGGCAAGCGGCCGCGCAGTTCGATGGCGCCGACCATGGTCCTTGACGACAAGGGACGCCTCGAGGCGGTGCTCGGGTCTCCGGGCGGCAGTGCCATCATCCAGTACGTTTGCCAGACCCTGATCGCGACCATCGACTGGAAACTGGACATCCAGCAGGCTGTCGAGATGCCACACTTCGGAGCCACGACATCGGCCCGGACCTCGGTGGAGTCGCAGACGACGCTGAGTGCGGTGACGGAGGCCCTCGAGGCGCGCGGCCACGAGGTGCGCGAGCGCCCGATGACCAGCGGCCTTCACGCCATCGTTGCCGGCCGACGGGCCGACGGCTCTGTCGGAAGGCTGGCCGGGCCCGACCCCCGGGACCGCTGGCTGGCCGGGGTCGACCCGCGGCGCGAGGGCCTGGCGATCGGGCGCTGAAACGGCCTTCCCGCTCGGAACGCATTGATTCCATAGGAACCCATGGACATCGGACTCATCATCATCGGCGACGAGATCCTGTCGGGAAAGCGGCAGGACAAGCACTTCACGGAGATCCTGCGCATGCTCTCGGCACGGGGCCTCCCTCTGTCCTGGGTCAGCTATCTCGGCGATGACCGTGAGCGTCTGACCGCGTTGCTGCGCGAGACGTTCGCGAGGGGCGAACTCGTGTTCTCCTGCGGCGGAATCGGCGCCACCCCCGACGATCACACCCGCCAGGGCGAACAACTCCGCCCACGACAGGAGCACCGACGCACGAGCCGCACCCGCTAGCGGTGAGTGGTCCATGAGGGCATAGACAAGGATCCCGGCAGGGATGAGGAACAGCAGCTCTAGCGGCCCACGGTGAGCGGTGGCATATGCCCGGACGTCCTCGCGGATAGCCCCCTCGGATCGAACCGTGAGCGTCATCATGTGCGCACCGGATCACTCGGAGGCACGGCCGCCCCGCCGGTCAGGATCGGGGCTAGGGCCTCGTGCATTAGGTCGGTGATGGACGTCCCTCGAGCCTGGGCGGCACGGGTCAGGGCGTCCCGCTCGGCCTCGGACATGCGCACCCGCACAACCGCCCGTCGTGCCTCACTACGGCGCATAGCGTCGCGGTCGAGGTGGTCGGCGGTAGTGGTCACGTGCCTAGTGTGGGGCCCCATCGGGGGAACGTCACCCGCGACACGCGGGAGGCAGGGAAGGAATCCCGGGCCACTAGTCCAGTCCGGGGAGCCCTAGGGATTCATGCACCCTGGCCGGCAGGGCTCCCCCGCACCCGTCGCACACCTGTGCCAGGGCGTCGGCGGTCACCGTTGCCACCACCGCCGGGGCCGCTCGGCCGCCTCGGCCCGTAACCGCTCGGCCTCCGCTCGCGCTACCCGCTCGGCCTCCACCTCGGCCCGGAGCCGCTCCGCCTCGGCCCGGTAGTCATCCCTCTGTGCCGTCACCTCGGCTAGCAGGGACTCCCCCGCCTCGATTGCCTTACGGTGCTCGGCCACCACGAGCGACACCACCCGCTCCACCTGGGCCGCGACGTCGGCTCCCGGATCCGGCGGCACCGTGGCCCGCACATCCCGACCCGCTCCCCGACGCTCCGCCCGGAGTGCGTGCACAGACTCCGCGGACACCCGGAGCGGGGACTCTTGCACCACCAGGAGCCGGCCCTCGGTGGCCAGCTGGGACACCCGACGGGCGGACACCCCGAGCACCTTGCCCGCTTGCTCACGGTTATAGGTGTCCCCTGGGGGATCCTGCCCCCCGATCACCTCGGCCACCGGATCGGCAGGACCCTCCGGGAGGGTGCCCTCGGGGCTCGCTTCACCGTTGGGAGGACCCTCCGGGAGGGTTTCCTCCGTGGGGAGGTGCGGCTCGGACCATGTGTCCCGCGGGTCCGCGTCCGCGCACTCCCGGCACAGGAATGTCATGGGGCCGGTCAGGGCGTCGGCCTCGGTGGCGACGTACACCTCCGCCCCTGCCGGTATGTCGGTCGAGCATGTCGCGCACACGGTCACAGTCGGTCCCCTCTGGTAGATGTGCTCGGTAGGTGCCGCGGTC
>JAUIAI010000896.1 GCA_030425615.1 Gammaproteobacteria bacterium | reverse complement strand
GCCCAGCGCGCTCAGGCACTCCTTGGCTGATCCCGCGGGGACCACGCGAAACCCCAGGGGCCTCAGGAAGTCGCTGACGAGCTGACGATGCGCGGGGTTGTCGTCGGTGATCAACACGGTGAGACGGCGCCCGCGGTAACCGGTGGGCGCACGTGGACTGATCACGCGCGTTCTGCCGTGACGCGCGGCCGAGAGCATCATTCGGACTGTGAAGCGGGTTCCCCGGCCCGGTTCGCTGGCGACGACGATCTCACCACCCATGATGTCCACGAGGAGCCGCGTGATGGTCAGGCCCAGGCCGGTGCCCGACTCGTGCTCCGTCGCGTCCGGTGTCTCCGCCCGCTCGAAGGGCAGGAAGATCCGCTCCACGTCCTCGGGCGCGATGCCGATACCCGTGTCTTCGATCACGAACGTCGCGACCTGGTTTCGATAGGCCACGGTGAACGTCACCCGCCCTCTGCGGGTGAACTTGACGGCGTTTGACAAGAGATTGATGAGGATCTGTCTGAGCCGCTTCTCGTCCGTGTGAACCTCGTCCGGCAGCGCGGAGACGGCGGTGAAAACGAACTGGATGTCCCTGGCCGTGGCCTGGAGCGTGAACATGTCCACGATCTGATCGAGCAGCGCTTTCAATGCGGTACGCTGCCTGTGGATCTCCAGCTTCCCCGCTTCGATCTTGGAGATGTCGAGCAGCCCTTCGATCATGCCGGCCAGGTGTTCGCCCGAGCGTTTGATCGTTCGGGCGGCGTTCTGGACATGGGGCGATTCCTGCTTGCGCCGCTCGAGGAGCTGCGCGTAGCCCAGTATCGCGTTCAGCGGCGTGCGCAGCTCGTGGCTGAGTCCTACCATGTACTTGCTCTTGGCGATGTTGGCCGATTCGGCGACTTCCTTTGCGCGCTGCAGCTGACGGTCGGTTTCGTTGTGGGCGTCGATCTCGGCAATCAGCAACTGGGTGTGGCGGCGTGCTTCTTCCTCGGCGAAGCTGCGGCTGTCCTGCGTGAGGACGAACAGCCAGACGACGATCCCCGTGATGACGAGCAGAACGACGAACAGCTTGGCGAGGATCAGGGCGACCTCGGCTTCTGGCAGCATTCCGTCGATGGTGCTCTGAACGTAGATGAGCGTGAACACCATGCCGATCACCGAGACGACCAGCACCATCATCGCGAGGTAGCGTGCGAGGCTCGTGCCCACCCAGTCGGCCACCGGTCCCGGCAGATAACGCTCGCAGAAGCCACGCAGTTGCTCGCCGAGGGTCGCACCGCTCTTGCAGCGGTCGCCGCACCGGGCGTCCAGCGAACAGCAGAGCGAGCAGATGGGGCCGGAATAGACCGGGCAATGCGCCATGTCCTCGGTGTCGAACGCGTACTCGCAGATGCAGCACTCGACCTTGCTGCGCCCGCCCCAGTCTTCGCGTGTCTCGCGCGCGATGTAGTAGCGGCCCCGGGTTACCAGGGCGATCAGCGGCGCCATTCCGAACGCGACCACCAGCGCGACATAGGAGTAGAGGGTGCTCAAGGTCTGGCCGAACACTCCGAAGTACGCGAGTAGCGCCGCCAGTATGGCGAGCGTCATCGCGCCGAAGCCGACCGGATTGATGTCATAGAGGTGTGCGCGCTTGAACTCGATCCGGTTCGGTGAGAGGCCCAGGGGCTTGTTCACCACGAGGTCCGCGACGATCGCCGAAACCCAGGCCACCGCCATGATGGAGTACAGACCGAGAATGTGGTCGAAGGCCTTGTAGATGCCGAACTCCATCAGCAAGAGGCTGATGAGCACGTTGAACACCAGCCAGACGACGCGGCCCGGGTGGCTGTGCGTCAGGCGCGAGAAGAAGTTCGACCAGGCGATCGAGCCGGCGTACGAGTTCGTGACGTTGA
>JAUIAI010000895.1 GCA_030425615.1 Gammaproteobacteria bacterium | reverse complement strand
TAACCCGTTGTTGCTCGCCCCCCGAGAACGTGGCCGGCGGCAGGGCCCAGAGAGATCCGGGGATGCGTAACCGCTCCAGCAGGGCGGCAGCGCGTTCGCGTGCCTCGGCGCGGAGGTGTTCGTAGTCTTCGTCCGGCATGGGTGGAAGACCCTCCAGGCAGCGCTCGGCCACCACGTCCAGAGCCGGCACCCGCGGCACGACCCGAAGGAACTGGCTGACCGTGCTGATCACGGACCGGCGCAGCCGCAGCAGTGTCTGGTCGTCCGCACCGGCGAGGTCGATTCGCGCGCCGCCCGGTTGTTCCAGCAGGACCTGACCCTCGTCGATGCGATAGTTGCCCGACAGGCATCGCAGCACCGTGGATTTGCCGCGGCCCGATGCCCCCGTCAGTGCGACGCACTGGCCGGGGTCGACGCGCATCGAGAAGTCGTCGAGAACGTTCAGCACGCGCGAATCGCGCAGGTGCAGGGTGAAGCGCTTGCGCAGCCCGCGGACGTCGAGCACGACGCCGCGGCGGGGATCGATCGGGTTCATCCTTGGAGTACCGATGAAACGAGAAGCTGGGTATAGGGGTGCTCGGGATCGTCGAGCACGCGGTCGGTCAAACCGTGCTCGACGATGCATCCCGAGCGCATGACGACCGTGCGGTGCGCGAGCAGCCGGGCCACGCCCAGATCGTGGGTGACGACGATCACCGCCACACCGAGCCGGGTGACCAGTACCCGCAACAGATCCAGCAACCGCGCCTGGACGGACACGTCGAGCCCCGAAGTGGGCTCGTCCATCAGCAGCAGACGGGGAGCGCTCACGAGATTGCGCGCAATCTGCAGACGCTGTTTCATGCCGCCCGAGAACGTGCGCGGCCCGTCGTTGATCCGTGCCGTGTCCAGCTCCACGCGCTGCATCCAGTCGGTGGCGGCCTCGCTCAGGCGCCCGAAGTGCCGCCACCCCTGGTCCATGAGCCGCTCGCAGATGTTGGCCCCGGCGCTCACGGCCATGCGCAGTCCGTCGTCCGGGTTCTGGCGCACGAAACCCCATTCGGTCCGGTTCAGTGCCCTGCGCCGCGTCTCAGGCAGCTCGCCGAGGTCGAGCGTTCGCCCGTCCGCCGCGGTGTAGAGCACCGACCCTTGCTGCAACGGCAGTTCACCGGACAGGACGTTGAGCAGCGTACTCTTGCCCGAGCCCGATTCGCCGACCACGGCCAGCACTTCGCCCGGATGCAGTTCGAGCGAGACGTTCTCGAGCGCACGGCGCGCGCCGAACGCGTGGGTGAGGTCACGAACGCGCAGCAGGGGCCCTTCGGACGCCGTTCCGTCCCGTCGTCGCGACGAGTCGTCCGGCGTCTGCACGGTTCGGGTCATGAGATCCGTGGAGGTCATGGGGAGTCCTCGGGAAGGGCTTCGGCTGTCTCCAGACGCTGCAGGCACCAATCCGTGTCCGAGCAGGTCCAGTGGGTTCTGCCGTCTTCGCCCGGCAGTTCGTCGAGGTAGGTGTCCGTGGCTCCGCAGCGTGCGCAGGCGTGCGGCGCGCGCGTCGCTTCGAACGGGTGGTCTTCGAAATCGAGACTGCGCACGTCGGTGTACGGCGGGACGGCGTAGATGCGTTTCTCGCGACCCGCACCGAACAGTTGCAGCGCGGGCATCCGGTGCATCTTGGGGTTGTCGAACTTCGGAATCGGCGAGGGCGCCATCACATAGCGGCCATTGACCAGCACCGGGTAGTCGTAGGCGGTCTCGATCTGCCCCCAGCGTGCGATGTCCTCGAACAGCTTGACGCCCATGAGCCCGTACTCTCGGTAGCCGTGCAGTTTGCGCAATTCGCTGCGCCGCGGTTCGAGCCGGTACAGCGGATCGGGCTGGGGCACCTGGTACACCAGCACCTGCGATTCCGT
>JAUIAI010000894.1 GCA_030425615.1 Gammaproteobacteria bacterium | reverse complement strand
ATCGATTCCGTTGCCGGCATCATCGGCGCGACCCTGCGCTATGTGCACGGCAGTGGCACCGATGAGGACCGTGACCAGTACCTGCAGCGCCTCCGTGAAGGCTTCTACGACTATCGCGGCCTGAAGGTATCCCGGCGCGAATTCCGCCGCTTCGGCGACACGGTGTTGGTACACGGCGACATTGCGATCCATGTGTTCGTTCAGGGCAACGAGAAGCAGTTCGATTCCCGCTATCTGCAGATCTGGGCGAACGAGTCCGGAGCCTGGCGCATGGTGGCCTGGCAGAGCACGCCGCTGCCGCGCTGAGACGCGAACGCAGCCCTGCTGTCCCTGCTACGCACCTCGCCAGTGATCTGATACGGCTGTTACACTTCCGCCTCCCCGTGTTACGGAGGCAGGGGCGGGCGCGCGCCTTGCGGGCGGGGATGCCTGGCGCCGCCTCCGTTCACAACAAGAAGTTCCCCCGCTCCAGGTTCTCGCTATGGTCGATCAAGCCGCACTCGATACGCTCTTCAACAACGCGCGCACCGCGAACGGCTGGATCTCCGGCGACGTCACCGATGCGCAACTCAAGAAGGCGTTCGATCTGATGAAGATGGCGCCGACGTCGGCCAACAGCCAGCCCGCGCGGTTCGTGTTCCTTCGCTCGGCGGCGGCCAAGGAGCGCCTGCGTCCTGCGCTCTCGCCCGGCAACCTGGACAAGACCCTCAAGGCGCCGGTGGTGACCATCGTCGCGCACGACACGCAGTTCCAGGAGCATCTGCCGCGGATGTTCCCTCACGCACCCAATTTCCGCGATCTTTTCGACGGCGAGGAAAAGCGTGAGGCGCGCGAGACGGCGGCGTTTCGCAACGGCACGCTGCAGGGGGCGTATTTCATCCTCGCCGCCCGCGCGGTCGGCCTCGACTGCGGGCCGATGTCCGGCTTCGACAACGCCAAGGTGGATGCGGAGTTCTTCCCGAACGGCCGGTTCAAGTCCAACTTCCTGATCAATCTCGGTCGGGGGGATCCGGACAAGACGTTCCCGCGCAGCCCGCGCTTCGAGTTCGACGAGGCCTGTCAGGTGCTGTGAGCGGCGCCGGGCGGGCCGTTCGGACCCGCCCGGGTTCTGCACGGGTGCGGTTCAGCGTCCGCCGAGCAGCCGTCGGCCGATGACATGCGCCTGGATCTCACCGGCGCCCTCGAAGATGTTCAGGATGCGGGCATCGCAGAGCAGGCGGCTGATCTCGTACTCCAGGGCGTAGCCGTTACCGCCGTGGATCTGCAGCCCGCAGTCCGCATTGGCCCAGGCCACGCGAGCACCGAGCAGTTTGGCCATTCCGGCCTGCATGTCGCATCGTTCGCCGCGGTCCTTCTCGCGTGCGGCGAAGTAGGTCAGCTCGCGCGCCATGGCGGCCTCGGCCAGCATCATGACGAGCTTGTCGGCCACGCGGGGAAACGCGATCAGCGGGCGTCCGAACTGGTGGCGCTCGAGCGCGTAGCGGCGGCTGACGTCGAAGGCGTCGAAGGACACCCCGATCGCGCGCGCCGCGGTCTGGATTCGCGCGCTCTCGAAGGTCTGCATCAGCTGACGGAAACCGCGGCCGGGTTCCCCGCCCAGTAGTGCTTCGGCGGGAACCTCGAAGCCGTCGAACGAGATCTCGTATTCCTTCATCCCGCGATAGCCGAGCACCTCGATCTCCCCGCCGCGCATCCCCGGAGCCGGGAACGGATCGTCCACGGTGCCACGGGGTTTGGGTGCAAGCAGCATCGAAAGCCCGTCGTGGCCGGCGACCTCCGTTTCGCTGCGCACCAGCAACGTCATCATGTCCGAGCGTGCGCCGTGGGTGGACCAGGTCTTGTTGCCGTGAATTCGCCATCCGCCTTCGGCCTGCCGGACCGCGCGCGTTCGCAG
>JAUIAI010000893.1 GCA_030425615.1 Gammaproteobacteria bacterium | reverse complement strand
TGTCACTCTTTTTGACGTTGGCCGTGTCTGCCGCCTGCCGCGCCTCGGACGTTACCGTCATGAGTTGTCCAGGATGAAGGGCTCAGCCCTTGGTCTGATAGACATAGGGTTGCTGGGGCACCTTCGATTCACGGAAGCGTTCCTGGATCTCGGGGTCGAGTGCCTTGTCCCACCAGAGGGCGCGGCCGCGGCGTTGTTCTTCGGCGATCTGTGGGCGCTGCGCCTTGAGTTCGCGCAGGAAACGCGTGACGTCGGATTCGTACATGATCGGGAGGACGAACGGGAAATGGCTATTGTAGTGTCTGCGCGGCGTGACGGCACGCGTTCCGGGCGCGGGTTCGGAACTGTCGGCCGGGGGCTGGCGTTGTCCGGGCTGGTGCTGGTGGCGGCGGGCTGCGATCTGAATCCCGTGCCCCCCTTGGTGCCCGGGATCGCGACCGAAGCAGACGTACGCGCGCGCTACGGGGTGCCCGAGATCATCTGGGAGGAGACCGACGGCACACGCGAGTATCAGTATCGATCACTCGGTGACCACACCGAGACCCGCCGGATCGTGTTCGGGCCCGGTGGGCGGCTGCACGGCGAGGAAAACGCGCTCGCGCCGGAGCGGCTGGCGAAGGTCGGGCCGGGCTGGCGGATCGATGACGTCCGCCGGTGGCTCGGCCAACCCAGCGAGTCGATGTTCTTCGTGCTGTCGGACACGCGCCTGTGGCGCTGGCGGATCCGGGATCGCCACGGGGCCGCCGCCTGGTTCGAGGCGGTCTTCGACGCGAACGGAACGCTCCTCGAGCGCTCGCAGGTGCCGGAGGCGCCAGACGCGGATTCCGTCTGAGGCGCCCGGCGGCTCATCCCACTACGAAACCCGCATGCCGGGCGTGGCCCCGCTGTCGGGCGAGAGCAGGAACAGCCCGGGCGCCGACTCCCCGGAGGCGGCCAGCACCATGCCCTGGGACAGGCCGAAGCGCATCTTGCGGGGCGCGAGGTTGGCCACCACGACCGTGAGACGGCCCACCAGGGCTTCGGGTTCGTAGGCCGCCTGGATGCCGGAGAAGACTGTCCGCGCTTCAGCCTCGCCGACGTCCAGCGTCAGACGCAGGAGCTTCTTCGAGCCCTCGACCCGTTCCGCCGCGGTGATCCGGGCGACCCGCAGATCGACGCGGGTGAAGTCCTCGATCGCGATCTCCGGTGCCAGCGGTTCCGGATTCCCCGCGGCGGGCGGCGGGGTTTGGTCTGCGACCGCCGGCGGCTCCGGTGCGTCGAACAGGGCGGCGAGTTGCTTCTCGTCGGTTCGCTTCATGAGGTGCTTGTAGGCGCTGACGCGGTGTCCGGTGGGCAATGGCCGCCCGATGTCCTCCCACGACGGGTCCTGAAGCCCGAGTTGCTCGAGCGCCGCGGTCGCTGTCACGGGAATCACCGGCAAGAGCAGGCGGACGAGATCGGCATAGCCGCACATGGCGGTGGACAGCACGCGGTGCAGCGTTTCCGTCTGCTCCGGCTGCTTGGCAAGCTCCCAGGGCTTGTGGGCGTCGATGTACTGGTTCACCGCGTCGGCCAGCTGCATGATGCCGCGCACCGCCCGTGAGGTCTCCCGGGTCTCGTAGAAGCCGGCGATCGCGTCCGTGCCCGGCCATGCCCGGGAGAACGATGCGAGTGCATCGGCATCCGGCTCTCCGAGCAGGCCGTCGAAGCGCTTGACCAGGAATCCGCTGCAGCGGCTGGCGATATTGACCAGCTTGCCGACGAGGTCGCTGTTGATGCGCGCGATGAAATCCTCGGGCGTGAAGTCGACGTCTTCGACCCGGCCGTTGAGTTTGGCTGCCAGGTAATACCGCAGCCAGTCGGGATGCAGGCCCAGCTCCAGATAACGCAGCGGCGAGATTCCGGTGCCCCGGCTC
>JAUIAI010000018.1 GCA_030425615.1 Gammaproteobacteria bacterium | reverse complement strand
GTGAGTTCACGTTGCCCGGACTCCTGAAGATCTCCAGCCAGAAGGTCCCCGCGAAGAAGAAGCGCTTCGGCAAGGACCCGTTCACCGGTGAGGAGCGCTGGTTCCCGGCCAAGCCCGCCTCCACGCGCATCAAGGTGCGCGCCATGAAGCGTCTCAAGGACGCGGCCCAGTAAGGCGTCCGCGTGCCGCAAGGGGCCCGGCGTCGTTCGCGCCCTGGGTCCCGCGGCGCCCGGATGCGGGCTTCACCGCGGCCCGGTCGGACCGGGTCGCGCAGCATGACCGGTCTCCGGACCGGTCCGAACGCCCGTCGGAACGCCCGGGCGGCGCTGCCTGACCAGCAGCGTTGCGAGGGCGAGCGACGGGCGTTCGCTGTTCGGCAGACCCATGACACCGGTAGCCCGGCGGGAGAATCATGAACGGACCCTTGTCCGATGTCCGGATCGTCGATCTCACGACGATGGTCTCGGGCCCGTACTGCACCATGGCCCTCGCCGATCAGGGAGCGGACGTCCTCAAGATCGAAGCCCCGGGCGGAGACTACTCTCGCCACGTCGCCACCCGGCGCGGCGGGTTTTCGGCCTCGTTCGTCAACAACAATCGCAACAAGCGTTCCGCGGTCCTCGATCTGAAGCAACCGGCGGCCCTGGACGCGCTGATGCGCCTGGCGGCCACTGCCGATGTCTTCATCCAGAACTTCCGGCCCGGCGTCGCGGACCGGATCGGCGTCGGAGAGGCGGCAGTGCGCGCGCGTCGCAGCGACATCGTCTACGTTTCGATCACCGGTTTCGGATTCGACGGTCCCTATGCCGATCGTCCCGTGTTCGACCCGCTGATTCAGGCGCTGTCCGGGCTGGCGACGGTACAGGCCGGCTCCGATGACCAGCGTCCCCGTCTGGTGCGCACGATCCTTCCGGACAAGCTCACCGCGATCCAGGCCTCGCAGGCGATCTCTGCCGCACTCTACGCGCGCGCCCGGCGGGGTGTCGGCCAGCACGTCCGGCTGTCGATGCTGGACACGATCGTCGCCTTCCTCTGGGGATCGGACATGGGCGGGCACACGTTCGTGGGCGACGAACTCGAGCGCGAAACCGCCCAGTCCTACATCGATCTCATCTACGAGACGCGTGACGAGTACATCACCATCGCGCTGATGCAGGACAAGCACTGGCGCGCTTTCTGCGGGGTGGTCGGACGCGGGGACCTCGTCTCCGGCCGCGCGTGAGATCAACAAGGACGAACGTACCCGACTCACCCAGGCGCTGGTCCGGGAGCGCAGTGCAGGCGAACTCCTGGCGAGCCTGCAGGCGGCGGACATCCCCTGTGCGCCCGTTCTGACGCGGCGACAGATGATCCGTCACCCCCAGATCCTCGCCAACGAGGTACTGCTCGAAAGCGATCATCCGAGCGCCGGGCGACTGCGCCAGACGCGTGCGCCCGCTCGCTTCTCCGGCACGCCGACGGGTCTTCGCTACCCGGCGCCCGACCTGGGCGAACACACGGCCGAAATACTGTCGGAAGCGGGGCTCGTGCGCGCCGATATCGACGCGTTGTTCGCGTCGGGCGCCGCTCAGGGGCATCGTCCGTGACGGGCCCCGTTCAGCTCAACGCCCATGTCGAGGGCGAGGGCGGGGAGGTCGTCCTCCTGCATGGCCTGTTCGGATCGGCCCGCAACTGGCTTGGGGTACAGCGCGTGCTGGCCGCTCGCTGGCGCGTCCATGCGCTGGATCTGCGCAATCACGGCGGCTCGGCCTGGGCCGAGCCGATGGATTATCCCTCCATGGCGGCCGACGTCGCCGCCTACTGCGAGCGCCATTGCGCCGCCGCACCCGTGTTGCTGGGCCACAGCATGGGTGGCAAGGTTGCGATGACCTGCGCGCTGGGCGGGTTCGTCCAGCTCCGCGGGCTCATCGTCGTGGACATTGCGCCGACCGTGAATCCGCCGACCCTGTCGCCGGTGCTCTCGGCGATGCGTTCCATCGACCCGGGCCGTGCGACCCGGCGCCAGGAGGTTGGCGAATGGCTCGCTCCCGACGTGCCAGACGAGCGCGTACGTGCCTTCCTGTTGCAGAACCTGGTCTCGAAAGACGGTCGTCTCAGGTGGCGTATCAACCTCGAGGCGATCGCGCGGGGCATGCCCGCGATCCTCGGATTTCCTGAACCGGCGCCGGGAAACCGTTACGAGGAAGCAGCCCTGTTCATCGCGGGTGGGCAGTCCGACTATGTGCTTGCCAGGCACGAGGCGCAGCTCAGCGCCCTGTTCCCGCGAGCCAGGATCGAGCGCATTGCCGACGCGGGACACTGGGTGCATGCAGACCAGCCTAAGCGCTTCGTCGAGCTCGTACAGGACGAACTGTCCCGTTGAACCGGCCGGCCCCGGCAGTGGACCGGGGATCAGCCGCCGGTGCGCGGTGGCAGGTGCAGGGCGACGCAGTCGTCGTGCGGGTCTCCGTGGAACGGGTACAGCTCTCGCACCAGCGGATCGTGCCCCGGCACCAGGTGATCGTCGCTGTCGGCGAGCGACCGCAGCCTGGCATAGCCCTCGAGCATGTCGCCAAGATTGAAGACGATGGGGAAGGGCGAGCGCTCGTTCATGTTCGCGTAGTAGTGGCTCGCGTCCGAGGTCAGGACCACCCACCCGCGCGCGGTGTGGACCCTCACGGCCTGCAGGCCGTCCGTATGTCCTCCGACCCGGATCACGGACAGGCCGGGGGCGAGATCGGCGTCGCCGAGGTGGAAGTGCACACGATCGGCATAGACACGGCGCACCACTTCGCAGACGTCGTCGGGGTCGTAGGCATGGCGCAGGAAAGGCTGGCGCATGAAGCGGCCCGTCGCGTAATGGATCTCGCGTTCCTGAAGATGAAAGTGCGCGTTCGGCAGCTTCGGCAGGTTGCCTGCGTGGTCGTAGTGCAGGTGGGTGAGGACGACGTTCTCGACCTCTTCGGCGCGAATGCCGAGGACGGACAGCGATTCGATCGGGCAGCGCAGGAGCTCGCGTCCGCGGGCCCGGGCGGCGGCTTCACCGAACCCCGTGTCCACCAACCACAGTCGGTCGTCCCCGCGAATCACCCAGACGAAATAGTCCATCGGCATCGGACCGTCGTGCGGGTCGTACTCGATGAAGTTCTGGCCGCGGGTACGCGGCAGATGGGCGTAGCGAAGTGCGTAGACCTCGTAGTCGGGCAGCTTAGTCATTCGGGGTCTCCTCGGTCTGCGCCGGCCGGCGAGGCATCACGGGCCGTGCGGGAATGCCGTTAATGCTAACCTTGTCGGCGTTTCGTTGGGGTGCCCGCCGGGGGCCCCGGCGGTGACCGGCGCGGGGAGCGCCGTCATCGGCCGGGAGCTTTCGTCGGCTGAGAGGCGCAGGCGGGAAAACCCGCCACCGGCGCCAACCCACCGACCTGATCCGGATAATGCCGGCGAAGGGAACCGAAACACCTTGGCCCGTGTTCGCTCTCCGACCCGTCGTCGTCCGTTCCGCCTCTGCCTGAGGCCGCATCGGGTGGCATCCGTCGCCCGGTCGATATGGAGAGTATCTTGGGCATTCCTGGGTTTGTATCCATTCGTCGTTCGCTGCCGGGCTTCGTGCTGCTCGTCCTCATCGGGTTGCTGGTGGCGGCGTCACCCGTTCACGCGGCCGACCGGCTGACGGTCCTGCTGGACTGGTTCGTCAACCCCGATCACGGGCCTATCGTCATTGCCCGCGAGCGGGGCTATTTCGCCGACGAGAACCTGCAGGTCGAAGCGGTGGCTCCCGCCGACCCCTCCGATCCGCCCAAACTCGTGGCCGCCGGACAGGCGGACCTGGCGGTTTCCTATCAACCGCAGCTTCATCTGCAGGTTCAGCAGGAGTTGCCGCTCGTCAGAGTCGGGACCCTGGTCGCAACGCCATTGAACTGCCTGCTGGTCGTCGCCGACGGGCCCATTCGTGAACTCGCCGACCTCAAGGGCCGCAAGGTGGGCTTTTCGGTCGCGGGCGTCGAGGAGGCCGTGCTCGGCGCGATGCTCGGCACTGCCGGGCTCTCGACTGCGGATATCGAGCTGATCAACGTGAACTGGTCCCTTTCGCCGTCCCTGCTCAGCGGACAGGTCGACGCGGTGATCGGCGCCTTCAGGAACTTCGAACTGAACCAGATGGAGATAGAGGGACGACCCGGCCGGTGCTTCTATCCGGAGGCGAACGGCCTGCCGGCCTATGACGAGCTGATCTACGTCGCGCACCGGGACCGCATGAATCCGGACCTTCTGCGCCGCTTCCTGCGCGCGACGGAACGCGCCGTACAGGACATCGTCAACGACCCCGATGGCACCTGGACGGAGTTCAAGGGCACCGCCCGTGAGCTTGACGACGAACTGAACCGCCGCGCGTGGCGGGACACGGTGGCCCGCTTTGCCCTGCGTCCGTCCGCCCTCGACACCGGTCGCTATCGTCGTTTCGAACGCTTCCTCGGAGCGGCCGGGCTGACCTCCGGCGAGCAACCCGTTTCGCGACTGGCGGTCGACCTGGAGGCCGGGCATGATTGAACTCGGTTGGGGGCGCGTGTTCCCGGCGCTGCGCGAGGCGGCCGGCGACGCCTGGACCGCGTACGTCGACCACCCCTTCGTTCGCGGGCTTGGCGACGGCACGCTCCCTGCGCAGGCCTTCAGACGCTATCTGACCCAGGACTACGTCTTTCTCGTTCATTTCGCACGCGCCTGGGCGATGGCCGTCGTCAAGGCGGATTCGCCGGACGAGATGCGGCTCGCGGCCTCCACGGTGCACGCGCTGCTCGACGAAGAAATGGCTTTGCACGTGCGAACCTGCGCGGGCTGGGGCATAGACGAGGCCGCGCTCCACACCACGCCGGAGGCACCGGCAAACCTGGCGTACACCCGTTTCGTGATCGATGCGGGCGTGTCGGGTGATCTGCTCGACCTGCTGGTCGCTCTGGCGCCCTGCGTTTTCGGATACGGCGAGATCGGCCGGCGGCTCGCTGCTGCCCCCGCGGCCGCCAATCCGTATCAGGAGTGGATCGAGACCTACGGTGGCGACGAGTACCAGCAGGCCTGCGAGCGGGTCGGCCGGCTGCTGGATTCGGTGGCGTCACGGCGGGTGGGGGTCGAGCTGAGCGCCAGTCCGCGCTGGTCCTCGCTGCGCCGGACTTTCACGACGGCGTGTGAACTCGAGGCCGCGTTCTGGTCGATGGGGTTACAGGGCGGGTGAACGAGTCCGTCGTCGGCGGGCCCGCGGCCCCCGGACTCCGATTGGCCGGCCGCCTCGCAGCCGGGTCTCGCGAGCTGGTTCCTGCGTTCGAGATCGAATTGCAGGCCGGCCGCTGGCATGCGCTCGTCGGCCCCTCGGGTTCGGGCAAGAGCAGCCTGCTGCGATCGATCGCGGGGCTCGCTGGCCCCGTACGGCTGGAGGGGCAATGCGAGGCGCAGGACGGGCTTCCGTTGCCGCCCAGGGTGGCATGGATGGCGCAATCCGATCTGCTCGCGCCGTGGCTCACGGTGTTGGGCAACGTATTGCTGACAGACCGGCTGCAGGGCCGGCCGCCGCAGCGGGTGCGGGCAATGCAGATGCTCGACGCCGTCGGGCTCGCCGGGCGGGCGGATGATCGCCCCGCCAGTCTGTCAGGCGGCATGCGCCAACGCGTGGCGCTTGCGCGCACGCTCATGACCGGCCGCCCGCTCGTGCTGCTGGACGAGCCTTTCTCCGCGCTCGACGCCGGCACACGGGCCAGGATGCAGGACCTCGCGGTTCAGGTGCTGCGCGGCTTCACCGTGGTGATCGTCACGCACGATCCGGCCGAGGCGGTGCGGGTGGCGGACACCATCCACCTGGTCAGCGCCGGTGGTGTGCGCCCGCTGCCGGTGCCGCCCGGCCGGCCGGTGCGTGCGCTCGACGCTCCCGCGGTGCAGGAGGCATACGGCCGACTCTGGAAGCAACTGCACGAGATGGCCGCGTGAGCGACTCGCGGGACACGGCGCGCTGGTTCTACCGGCTCGCGGCACTGGTGGCGGGTCTGGCGGTCTGGCATGCCGTCGTGGTGCTCGCGGCGTTGCCGCCGTACCTGCTACCGTCACCCGCGAGGGTCGCCCAGGCCGCATGGAGCAACGCCGATCTGCTCCTGGGTCACGCCGCCGTGACGTTGGCCGAGGTGGCGATCGGCCTGGCGCTCGGGTGTGTCCTGGGCACGGTCACGGCGCTTCTAACGATGCGTCATCCGACCCTGCGCCGGCTCCTGATGCCCTGGTTACTCGCCAGCCAGGCCGTACCGGTCTTCGCGCTGGCCCCTCTCTTCGTGCTCTGGTTCGGCTACGGGATGGGCTCCAAGATCGCCATGGCCCTGCTGATCATCTATTTCCCGGTGACGTCCAGCCTGCTGGACGGCCTTGCGCGGTCGGACCCCCTGATGCTCGACCTCGGGCGCACACTCGGCGCCGGACCCTGGCGCACCTTGCTGTTGCTGCGGCTTCCGGCGGCGCTGCCGTCTCTGGCGTCGGGGCTTCGCCTGGCTGCCGTGTACGCCCCGATCGGCGCGGTGATCGGCGAGTGGGTCGGGGCGTCGGCGGGGCTCGGTTATCTGATGCTACTCGCCAACGCGCGGGTGAAGATCGACCTGATGTTCGCCGCCCTGATCCTGCTGGCAGCCATGACGGTTGCGTTGTACGGTGCGATCGGCTGGCTGGCGGGTCGCCTCGAACAATGGTCACTGGGGCACGCACAGGTCCGCGCGACGCCTTGAGCGCGGCGGAAAGGGGCCGGCTGGGAGCCGTCCGGGGTGTTGTGAACTAAGGCAACGTCGGCGGTCGGGCCGGCCGTGCCTTGTTACACTTTGAGCGCATCAACGAAAACATCGCGCTGGTGCCACTCCATGCAGGTTTCCGCCTTCGTCGCCGTGAGTCTGGACGGCTATTTCGCCCCCGGTGACGGCAATGACTGGTTGCACCCGAGTGCCGGGGCCGACTACGGGTTCTCGAGGTTTCTCGAAACCGTGGACGCCATCGTCGTCGGACGCCGGACCTACGAGCGGTTGCGCGGTTATCGTCACTGGCCGTACTCCGACCGCCCGACCATGGTCCTGAGCTCGCGTCCCGTAAACGTACCGGTGGATCTGGTCCGCCACGTCGAGTCCACACGCCTGTCGCCGGACCAGCTGCTGGCGCGTCTGTGGCTCGACGGCCGGCGGCACGTTTTCGTCGACGGAGGTCGGGCGATCCAGAGTTTCCTGACCTCCAACCGCCTGAGTCACCTGACCATCACCCGGTTGCCCTGGATACTGGGCCAGGGGCTGCCTCTGTTCGCGCCCGGCGTCGGAGAGCACGCGTTGGAGCACGTCTCCAGCACGGCCTTTTCGGACGGACTGGTCCAGAGCCGGTATCGTCTTCCGGGTGCAGACATGAGCGCCGCTCCCAATGCATGAGATTCGTATCGATCGCGACAGCCGCCTCCGGGACCAACCGCATACCGGCCACAACCGCTGGCACCCGGACATTGAGCCCATTCTGAGCGTCCAGCCCGGCGAGTCAGTGCTTTTCGAGACGCGGTGCGCTTCCGACGGGCAGGTGCGCCCGGACACCACGATCGCCGACCTGGCGTCGCACGATCCCTGCGCGGCACACCCGCTGACCGGCCCGGTGTTCATCGAGGACGCGCAGCCGGGCGACACGCTGGAGATCGTCTTCGAGGATATCCAGCCCGTGGACTACGGCTGGACCCGCATCCGACCGGGGGCCGGCTTCCTGCGCCACTGGTTCCACGACGACTTCCTCGTGCACTGGCGCCTGGCAGACGGTTTTGCCCGTTCCGAACAGATTCCCGGCGTGCGAATCCCCGAGGGCGCGTTCATGGGCACGGCGGGGGTCGCCCCGTCGCACGAACAACTCCGTGGCCTCCAAGGGGCTGCGTACGATCCCGCCCCGTGAGAACGGCGGCAACGCCGACATCAAGCAACTGACGCGCGGCTCGAGACTACAACTTCCCGTGGCGGTGCCGGGTGCGCTGTTCTCCGTGGGCGATGCCCACTATGCCCAGGGCGACTCGGAGTGCTGCATCACCGCCATCGAGATGGGGGCTACCTGCGTCGCCCGTTTCAACCTGTTGAAGGGGCACGCGGCACGCACCGGGATGCGCTGGCCGCGATTCGCCCACGATGGCTGGTTCGCCGATCCGAAGTGGGCGGTGCCGCACGGATTCGTCGCCACCACGGGGATGCCCGTACGCGAGGACGGCACGCAGGAGGGGGAGAATCTGACCCTGGCCGCCCAGAATGCGCTGCTCGAGATGATCGCCTTGCTCGGCGAGCGGGGATTCAGCCGGGAGCAGGCGTACGTGATCTGTTCGGTGGCGGTGGATCTGCGCATCAGCAACGCCGTGGACCTGCCGAACGTGACGGTCAGTGCATTGCTTCCGACCGCCATCTTCGAGTAGCCGGCCGTCGGGCAGGAGGCTCCCGAACTTGACCCCGCTCAAGCAGCGGACGTATCGCGGCTGCTCCCGAGCGGGCGCCCGGGTACACTTCACGGATTCCCAATCTGGCCGGGTGTCGGGCGTTTTCAGCCCGGCGGCCGGCGCTTTGCCATGACCATGAGTTCTTCCGCGGCCACCGAGCCGACCCCAGCCTTCCCGATTCCTGCCGGTGTCTATGCCGAGACCGTGCTCGAGGTCGAGCACTACACGGAGCGCCTGTTCCGTTTCAGGATCACCCGGCCCCGCGAATTCCGCTTCCGTTCCGGCGAGTTCGTCATGATCGGTCTTCCCAATGCCGAGAAGCCGGTCTACCGCGCGTATTCGCTGGCGAGCCCGTCGTGGGACGAGCAGATCGAGTTCTTTTCGATCAAGGTCCCGGGTGGGCCGCTGACCGAGCACCTCCAGAAGATCCAGCCGGGAGATACGGTGCTCATGCGAAAGAAGGCCACCGGTACGCTGGTGCTGGATGCCCTCCTGCCGGGACAGCATCTGTACCTGTTCTCCACCGGCACCGGGATCGCGCCGTTCGCGTCCCTGATCCGCGACCCGGAAACCTACGAGAAGTTCGAAAAGGTGATCCTCACGCAGACCTGCCGTGAGGTGGCCGAGCTGCAGTACGGCGAGCACCTCATCGAACAGATCCGCGCAGACGAAATGCTCTCCGAGATCGTCGGCGACAAGCTCGTCTACTACACGACCGTCACCCGGGAGCCTTACCCGCGGCCGGACCGCATCACCTCATTGATGCGTGACGGGCGGCTTTATGCGGACGTCGGCATGCCGCCCCTGTCCCCCGAGACCGATCGCGCCATGATCTGCGGGTCGATGGCCATGCTGAACGAGACCCGGGAGCTCTGCGTTGCGGCCGGGCTCGTCGAAGGGGCCAACAGCGCGCCGGGTACGTTCGTGGTCGAACGCGCGTTCGTCGACTGACGACCCGTCGTCGCGCACGGTCGGGGCCGGGCGCACCGCGGGGCGGGGCGCCCCGTCCGGCGAGGGCTGCCCGGAGCGCGACGGTCGTGAGTCCCGGAGCAGCCTCTATACTGCCCGCTGTCTCGGCCACCCAGGATCCTGCGGGCATGATCCTTCGTCCACGTGTATTGCTGATCGCCGTCGGAACGGGTTTGTTCTGGCTGGTGTTTCTGCTGGCACCGCTGCTTCTGCTCGCCGGTTGGCGGCTCGCCGCCTCGGGTGCGGTCATGCTGCTGCTGTGTTTCGCGGTGTACCGGCTGGACCGTCGGTATCCGCATCGTTTGCGGGCGTGGGCGTCTCATGAGTGATCCTTCCGGACCTCCGTTGAGCTGGGACGACTGTCTGCCCGACGGCAAGCTGCCGGCGCGTCGCCACGAATCCTATGGCCCCGACCGGGTGGTTCCCTGCTTCGTCGAGCGGCCCGCCACGGTGCATGAACTGCTACGCCTGGCGCTAGCGTCCAATCCGCACGCAGACGCGATCATCGACGGCGACCTGCGGATCGACTATCGGACACTGGACGCTCGTGTGGCGCGGCTCGCCGCGGGGTTGCGTCAGCTGGGCGTCGGTGCGGGTGATCGTGTCGTCCTGCTCTGCGGCAATCGCGCCGAGACCATCGTGGCCTTTTTCGCGATCCAGCGACTGGCGGCGATCGCCGTTCCCGTGAGCCCGCGTGAACGGGTCGAAGGGCTCGCGTTCGTCGTGGCGCAATGCGGGGCCCGGGTGGTCGTCGTCGACGACGGCCTGTCAGACCGCCTCTGGTCCCGGCCGCTGACGCTGACGGACTTCGAGACGCCCGTGCCCCCGCCCGTGGCGGTGCGAATGCCGCCGTACGGCGGCGCGGTTACCCATCGGGAAGTCGGGTCCTGGCCGGACGGCACCGTGTCCTGGGAGAGTCTTCTCGAGGTCGGCGAGGTGACCGAGGCACATCCGTGTGCCGAGCAAGACCCGGCCGTCCTGCTCTACACGTCGGGCACCACCGGCCGTCCCAAGGGCGCGATGCTCACGCATCTGGGCATCGTTCACTCGGCCGAGCACTTCCGGGTCTGCATGGGACTCGGGCGGGGTGCCCGTATCGCCCTCGCGGTGCCCGCCAGCCATGTCACGGGCCTGGTGGCCATCATCGCCACGGCCGTGCACTGTGCGGGAGCGGTGCTCTCCATGCGCGAGTTCAAGGCGGCGGCCTTCATCGGGATGGCCGCGCGCGAGCGCATGCAGGCAGCGATCCTGGTGCCCGCCATGTACCGCCTCTGTCTGATGAGCCCCGGGTTCGACGACGCCGATCTCTCCGCCTGGCGGATCGGCGGCTATGGCGGTGCGCCGATGCCCGAGTCGACCATCGACGAACTCGCCCGGCGCCTGCCCGGCCTGGGACTGATGAACGCCTACGGGGCTACGGAGACGACCTCGCCCGCGACGATCATGCCTGCGGATCACACCCGCGATAACCTCGACAGCGTGGGCCTGACCGTCCCCTGCGGAGACATCCGGATCATGGACGATGACGGCCGCGAGGTCCCGCCCGGGGAAACCGGGGAAATCTGGATCGCCGGACCCATGGTGGTGCCCGGTTACTGGAACAATCCCCAGGCCACGGCCCGGGAGTTCACCGGCGGCTACTGGCGCAGTGGCGATCTGGGCAGCAAGGACGCACGAGGCTTCGTGCGCGTGTTCGATCGCAAGAAGGACATGATCAATCGCGGCGGCTACAAGATCTTCTCGGTCGAAGTCGAGAACCTCCTGATGGCGCAGCCCGGAGTGCTTGAGGCGGCAGTCGTCGGGCGGCCGTGTCCGGTCCTGGGCGAGCGCGTCCACGCCGTGCTCACGGTCGAGCACCCGCTTGACGAGGCCGGCCTGCGCCAGGCCTGCGAGGCCGCGCTCGCCGATTACAAGGTCCCCGAAACCTTCGATCAACGTCGTGAGCCCTTGCCGCGAAATGCCAACGGCAAGGTTCTCAAGCGCGAACTGCGCGAAGCGGCGGTACGCGCCGGGTGAGCCGGGCCGCCAGACGGGGCTCCCATGGCTGAAGCCGGCCCGCACGTCGTATTTCTCATCGATGCCCGCGATCGTCGGGAGGCCGGCTGGCTGCAGGACTGGCTGGACGAGGGTGCGTGGCGGCAGGGCGTCCCGCCCGAGGCCGGGGAGACGCCGCCCGTCTGGCAGGCGCGCCGGCTCGGGCGTGAGCCGGTGCTTCCCGACGAAGGGGCCGTCTGGCTCGTGCCGGTCCGGATGGTCTGGCTGCCGTCGGACCGTCGCGGCGTCGGTGGCCTCTGGGAGGACCTCACCCACGGCCGCGTGATCGCGCCGGGACCGCTGCGGCGGCTCTGGATACGTCGCTACCGGCCGCACCGGATGAGGCCGGTCATGGGCGAGGGGGCCTGGCTGGAATCGCTTCGTGAAGCCTACGATGCCCATCCCTCCCCCTTCGGTCGTGGCACGTTCGGCGGCTTCGTGCGAACACGGGCGCAACTCGCACTGGAGATCGCCGAGCGGATGCAGCGCGGGCCGCGCTATCGCTTTCCACGGCTCCTGCCCGCGGACCTCTTCGCGGGTCGGCACTACGCGCAACGGCTCGAGGAGATTGCCGGCGAAACCGACGAAACGGCCGCGGCGGTTCACGATCGGGCGCGTCGCTACATGGACGAGATGGCGGCCTCGCAGACACCGTTCATGCTGGACCTGATCATCGCGCTCTACCGGGCGGGCGTGCGGGCCCGGCACGACGGCGGGATCGTGGTGGATCCGGAACAGATCGACCGGCTGGCGCGGCGCCTCCGGGGCGAACCGGTGATCTTCGTCATCAGCCACAAGTCGATGCTGGACACGGTGGCCTTTTCGCTGATGCTCTATGACGCAGGCCTGCCGATACCGCTCACCTTCGGCGGCATCAATCTGCGAACCCCGGGTGTCGGGTGGCTCGCAAAGCGGGCG
>JAUIAI010000892.1 GCA_030425615.1 Gammaproteobacteria bacterium | reverse complement strand
TGAGGAAGCGGTCCTCCGCGTCGATGAAACCGCGCAGCAGCCGCATGGCCATCGCGTTGTCCTCACCGCTCTCGTCCATGTGCAGGGCCAGCTCGTACGGAACGTTCTGCCAGAGACAGTAACTGCCCAGCGGCGCGATCGGGCTCATGTCGAGCGTGGGATGCCCGATGTACATGCTGGCGTAGACATGGGACCCCTTCATCGCCGGCCGGTAGAGATCCGGCGGAATGTCCCCGGCAGCCCGTGCCTCGGCGATGACCTTCTGCAGCATGGGATCCCGGGCCTGCTCCTGATGGCGCACCAGCGCGGGCAGATCGACCCCGTGCAGCGTCCAGAGCAGACCCCCGGGAACCGGACGGTTCACCCCGTCCCACTCGGCGCCCTCCGGCTGCGGCCCCCCGCCCGGGACATAGGGAACCCCCGCACGCGCCGCGAGCAGCGCGGTTCCGGAACCGTCGATGAAGATCCGGCCCGAGATCGCGAAGCGGCCGCTGTTGTTCTCGACCACCACGGCCCGTATGGAGCCGTCCCCGGCGCCCGCTTCCACGACGCAGTCCACGAAACGCGTGTCGTAGAGCGCCACGACCCCGGCCTCGTGCAGCATCTGCGACATGACGCTGCCCGATCCTTCGGCGTTGAACGACAGCCGCGTGAAGGACTCGCCGGGCTTCTTCTTGCGCTCGTAGTGCGAAAGAGGATTGCCGGCCCAGCCGTCGTGCGTCTCCGGCGTGGCCGTATAAATGTAGCCGTGCGCCGCGAAACGCTCCATCAGTTCGCTGTGGATCCCGCCGATGCCCGGACCCGCGTGGCCCTGCAGGCCCGAGGTGTGAACGCCGCCAGGCATGTCGAGTTTCTCGACCACCACCACCCGCGCGCCCATGCGGCCCGCCTTGAGCGCCGCCGCAAAACCGGCAGGCCCCGCCCCGACGACCACGACGTCGGCCTCGCAGGCCAGTGACACGCGGCGAGGAGTCGGATCTACGAACCCGCCCTGCTCATCGCCCTGAACACCTTGCTCCATTCCCGCCTCCCGCGTCCGGCTGCTTCGAGGCCGCACATCGCCGCGATCGGACCACCCTACCGATTGCCGTCGTTCCGGTCCCCGCCGATACACCGGCGGGCATGAACCTGATGCTCAGCGGAACTGATGACAGCCGCTGCAACTGCCAGACAGACGCCCGGCATAGTAGTAATTCGGCGAAGACATGCTGGCCATCAGCTTTGCCTTGGCGACATCGGCACGGAACTGCTCCATGTGTTCGTCGAGCAGCAGATGGTTCGTAGCCTGACCGCGGGAAAGATCCGAAGCGACCCGGTCGATGGCATTCAGTTGTTCGAGAATGCTCCCTTGCGGAGAACCCGAAGCGATCAGCGAATCGAGTTGGGCCAGAGAGGCGGCCATTCGGCCCATGGCGCCCTGGAGGTCCTGCTTCTCGATATAGGTGAACTCCGGCGGATAAGTGACCTTGCGAATCTCGGCGCAGCCGGCGGCCACCAGCAGGGTGAAGATGATCGCCACCACGCCACAAAGCTTGTTCGACACCGTTGTTCTCCAGTGTGGAGCCGGCTTCCACGTAACGCCGCGGCCCCGGGTCGGGGATCGATTCATTGTACGGCTCGACCCGAATGAAATCGAGGTCAAGGTGCGGGAGGCGGGCTTCAAGGGCGTTGACATCGTTGCCATCGCGGCAAAGTGCCGCGCGCCTTCGCCGCGACATCCGGCGATCTTCCAACTTCAGGACACGCCCGTGCTCAATGGGATCGCGGCGCGGAATGCCGGACGACTGGAGGAGATTACCGAACCAGCGGCAAGAATAATCGCTGAGCAGTTCGGCTCCGGGGCCCGTGGATGCGTGCACCCAAGGGCATGCCAAGCTCGCGCGAGCCTGGCGAGCAGACCGTGACT